>JBGSQV010000009.1:0-3437 GCA_041737855.1 Minisyncoccia bacterium
ATTAAAAATATAAAAAGTCATACATAATAAGCGCAAGTATAATGCTTGTGCTATTTGTAAGCCTAATCATGAAATCGATTACATATCATGTGATAAAGGAAATAATAGAGTAAACAAACTCTTGAAAGGGGATTATTAACAAGATGAAAACTGTATCAAAAAGAAACCGAATCAAAGTTAATGTAAATGGGAGAGAAATAGAGGTCTATGAAGACCTGACTATACTACAAGCATTAATCCAAGAAGACATCAATGTTCCACACTTATGCTACGATATCAGACTAGAAAGAGCCAATGGTAACTGTGGACTTTGTGTAGTTGAACTAGGAGCAGGTGAAGAAAAAAGAGAAGTGAAATCTTGCCAAACTCCAATAAAAGAAGGCATGATAATCGTTACCAACAGCCAAAAACTAATAGACTATAGAAAAATAAGAATAGAACAACTACTATCAGATCACAACGCAGACTGTGTAGCACCATGTGTTAACACTTGTCCTGCAAATATAGATATTCAAAAATACCTAAGACATACCCAATCAGGAAACTTCGCAGCAGCTCTAAAAGTAATTAAAGAAAAAAACCCCTTCCCGGTTGTATGCGGACGTGTATGCCCACACCCATGTGAAGCCCAATGCCGACGTAGTCTAGTAGATAGCCCAGTAGCAATAAATTATGTAAAAAGATTCCTTGCAGACCTAGACATCGAACAAGAAAACCCATGGCTACCAAGAATCAAACCAGCAACAGGTAAAAAAATAGCAATAATCGGCGCAGGACCATCAGGTCTAACAGCCGCTTACTATAGTGCAATAAACGGTCATGATGTAACAGTATTTGAACGCCAACCAAATGCAGGTGGAATGATGCGCTACGGAATACCAGAATACAGACTACCAAAAGCTACCCTGGACAAAGAAATAGAATTAATACAAAAACTAGGAGTCAAAATAATAACAGGCAAATCAATTGGCGTACACATTATGCTAGCCGATCTTCAAAGAGATTTTGATTCAGTCTATCTTGCAATAGGATCCTGGGGAGCTACACCTATTCAATTTGAAGGAGTCTGGATGGGTATCCAATATCTAGAACAAAACACCAAAGGACTAGATACAAAAACAGGCAAAAACGTAGTAGTAATCGGTGGTGGTAACACTGCCATCGACTGCTCAAGAACAGCAATAAGAAACGGAGCAGATAAAGTTACAATAATTTACAGAAGAACAAGAGAAGAAATGCCCGCTGAACCTTATGAAATAGAAGAAGCAGTACAAGAAGGGATTGAAATGGAATTCCTAATATCTCCAGAAAAAATTGAAACTGTCGGTGATAAAAAGCTAATTCACTGCATCAGAATGGAACTTGGAGAACCTGACCGCTCTGGTAGAAGAAGACCAATACCAATAGAAGGCAGTGAAACCATAATCGAAGCAGACACAGTTATAGGAGCCATAGGTCAAAGTACTGACACAAGATTCCTATACAACGACCTACCAGTAAAATTAAACTCATGGGGCGATGTAGATATTAACGGCAAAACCTTTGAAACCTCAGAAAGAAAAATATTTGCAGGAGGAGACTGTGTAACAGGACCGGCAACAGTCATCCAAGCAATAGCAGCAGGAAGACACGCAGCCGAATCAATTGACTATTTCCTAGAAAAAGGATATGTCAAAGAACAAAAAGTAGACTACAGCTGCAGCAGAGGAACTTTCGAAGATTTACCAAAATGGGAATTTGAAGAAATGCCAAAAATCGAAAGAGCGATAATGCCGGCAATTGAACCAGAAAAAAGAAAAAACAATTATATAGAAGTAGAATTAGGCTTATCTAGAAAAGAAGCGATAGAAGAAGCTAGCCGTTGCCTGGAATGTGGTTGTACAACAAGATACGAATGTAATCTAAGAAATGTAGCCACAGAACACGAGATTGAATTCGGGAAATTATCTCATGATAGACCATACTTCCCAATAGTTGAAGATCACCCCTTTATAATCAGGGATCATAATAAATGCATTTCCTGTGGCCGTTGTATAGCAGCCTGCGCAGAGGTAGAAGGACCAGACATTCTAACATTTTATATAAAAAATGGACGACAATTAGTTGGAACAAAAAGCGGACTTCCACTCCAAGAAACAGACTGTATCAGCTGTGGTCATTGCGTAAATGCCTGCCCTTGCGGTGCACTTTCATATAAAAGCGAAAAAAGCGATGTTTTTAAAGCCTTATACGATCCAAACAAGATGGTTATTGGCTTTGTTGCCCCAGCAGTTCGTGCAATAGTAGCTTCTAAATATGGTATCACAGCTGAAGAAGCGACTCCATTTATGGCAGGGATGCTAAAAAAACTAGGATTTGATAGAGTCTTTGATAATGCCTTTGCAGCAGATTTAACTATCTTAGAAGAAACAACTGAATTTCTTACAAGAGTGACTAATAAAGGGGTTATGCCACAATTTACCTCCTGTTGTCCAGGCTGGGTAAATCTTGTTGAAAGAAGATATCCAGAATTAATACCACATCTGTCAACTTGTAAGTCACCTCAAATGATGATGGGGGCAACAATAAAAAATCACTTTGCAGAAATAGTTGGAAAAGATAAAAAAGAACTGTTTGTTGTATCAATAGTTCCTTGTATAGCTAAAAAATATGAAGCAAGAAGACCAGAATTTGCACCAGAAGGCATAAGAGACGTTGACGCGGTTCTTAATTCCTTAGAAATGCTTGAAATGATGGATATAAAAAGAATAGAAGCAGAAGATATAGTTCCACAAGAATATGATATGCCCTACAAGCAAGTGTCCGGTGCAGGTATCCTCTTTGCTAATTCAGGTGGAGTGGCTGAAGCAGCACTTCGAATGGCTGTAGAAAAACTATCAGGAACACCATTAAATGAACATATTGATTTTACAGAAATAAGAGGTTTTGACGGAGTAAAAGAAACTACCGTTGAAGCAAATGGTATAAAAGTAAGAGTAGCTGTAATAAGCGGCTTAAATAACGCGGAACCGGTTATAAAAAAAGTAGCCAATGGAGAAGATATTGGTTATGACCTTATAGAAATAATGGCATGTCCAGGAGGATGTATATCAGGAGCAGGACATCCTGTCCCACAAAAAATCGATTCTCTTGAAAAAAGAGAAAAGATTATTGTAGATATTGATAAAGGGTCAAAAATCCGTAAAAGCCAGGACAATCAAGATGTTATGAAACGTTGACCATGTGTTGGTGATGGTCTTCTTTTGTTCTTCCGTCAGGGCAAAATACGGACGATGTTCTTCCATAACCCTCACCGAATCGCTAAATGAAATCTCTTCATCGGCGCCAGGATACAACGGTTCGCGAAATGGAGCATTTATGTGAACAGGTCCCTGAGGTTCCTGAAGTGAAAGGTTAATAGCTTCGTTTACAATTCTGTTTACATTCCACTGGCTGTC
>JBGSQV010000078.1:0-4885 GCA_041737855.1 Minisyncoccia bacterium
TTCCCTAAAGATTTCAAAATTAAATATAACGTTTTGTACCTCAAAGATGCTATTAAAAATGACCTTTATCCACCCAAGAATAATATTAATGGCAGTATAAAAGGGGCTTCATTCCATTATGCGTTAAAAACTATTTTGAATAAAAAACAAATACAAGGGGATAATCTTTTTTTAGATACAGATGATGATTTGTCTATACATCCAGAATTATTAGGATTACTTTTAAAAAAATATTATAAAAATAAGGCTGTTGCAGTTATTGGTTCTCGTAGAGAAAAAAACTCTCTTTCAATTATTGAACACCATAGGGGTGATAGAGGAAAACTTTATATTGCTATTTTACAAAAATTATTACCAATTTTGGGTTCGGCTAAAATTTTAGATACTAATCGTGCTGCTAAATTATATAATGAAAAAGCAGCAGAAATTATTATAAAACATCAAAGTTTATGGCAATTTCCTTATCAAATTGAAGACATATTAATTCTTTTAAAAGAGTTTCCTGATCAAGTACACACTCAAGGTGTAAGCTATATTGATTCAGTTTTTTTATCAACAACAAAAAGAAGATTTGCTTATTATAAACAAATATTTGATCAAATATATTTATCTAATAAATTCCAATCTGATAAATATGAATATGATTTAAAATGCATGTTATCACATATGGGGGTAAAAAAATGGAAATATTTTGAAGACAATGTTCCGTATGTTATAATTAAAACACCAATAAATAAGCTTAAAAATTTACCCATTAAAAATATTTTAGAAAAAATAGTCCAGTAGTTGGTGTATTACACTAATAACAATTTATGAAAAAAATTATTTTAGATTTACCTATTTCAGGAACAAGAATAAATGTACCTTTTAGTGCTATTTGTTCTTTGTCTAGTAAAAAATTTGAAGGTGAAGTTGTTATTGAATATTATCCTATTAAAAAAATTACACTAGAATTTGTTGATGTAGAAGATCAAATAAGCAAATTTTGTTCAAAAGAGATTACTGTTGAAGATTTAACAAGTTGGGTTTTTTATGAAGTTAAAAAAAGTATACCTTTAAAAAAATTAAAAGTAACTGTTAATGTTTTTAAATCAGATGCACATTGTCCAGTTCAGGTATGGCTAGAAAAATAGATATAATATTAAAATTTTACATATAAATAGTATTGTTATATAATATAAAGTATATATGAAAATAATTAGAGAATTGCCAGGTTCTTATGGTTCTAAGGTTGAACTTGTAGAAATAGATGGTAAACAATATGTACTTAAAACTTGGAAAGTAGAAGAATCAGAAAATGAAAAACTTTTCTTAAAAACTCTAGAAGAAAATAATCTTCCATTTTTAGGTGTAATTAATAATTCAGAACTTAAGTCAAATCAAATTCTTTTAGAATACATAGAAGGTTCTCCAAAGTTACCGAAGGGTATTGAAAATTTTGTTAAATTTGGAGAAATAATTAGAAAAATGCATGATATTAAATATAATGAAAGTTTTATAATAAATGAATATGGAGAAAAGGAAGTTATAGAATGGAGTGATTTTTTAAAAAATGCATTAAAAAGGGGTCTTAAAAAGCAAAGGGATGAAAAAACTGATCTAAGTGAAGAATTATTAATAGCTATTGAATCTTTTATTAATAATCATCTTCCAATTAAAAAGTCAGAATTTTCATTGCTTCATGCTGATTTACATTTAGGAAATTTATTAATAAAGAATGGTGGTTTAGTTGTTTATGATAAAAATCCTGAAATTTTTTCAGGAGATGCTATTTATGATTTTGCTACCTTACTTACACATTACCCAAATGAAACTTATATACAAACTGATAACCCAGACAATTTACATGATAGAGAAATTATGGATACCTTTATGAAAGGTTATGGTTTTGATTTCTTAAAATACGATCGAGAAAATTTTGATATTTATTTTATAATCAAAGCTTTATTAAGATATCCTAGTCCATGGGAAATTTATTCAAAAGAAGCTATTGAAAATATTGTATTTAAAAAGACCCGTTAATTTAATGGGTCTTTTTTTTAGGATTTGAAAACATAAGATATAATTTAGTCACCCTCGGTATAGTTTCTTTTTTGGGTTGAATAGAGGGTATCCCTTGTCCATTTTTTTGATTTGCAATAATGTTTTCAACAAGCCCTTGTGGTTTGGATTTCTCTTTTTCTTTATAGGTAGGTGTTTTTTTTATTTCCTTACCATTTTTTCCATGTTTTGACATAATCTTATTTTTTAAATTTTAGAACATTCTTTTTTGTTAATTAAACATTATTTTTTTAAAAAAGTCAATTATATGGGGTAATGTCTTTTTGTATTTTTACTATATTTAATTTATAATATTTTTTTGGTATTAAATACTGATAAATGGACGATTCTCATATATTTATACTCTGACCTTTTAAGAGAGAATGAGTATGGGCTTAAAACACTCAAAATGACCCACAGCGAGACGATTTAAGTATTAAGTATAAAATATCTTAATCCTTTTTTATCTTTAAACTCTCGGCTAATATATTGAGGAGGAGTTCTCCAATTTCAGTTACTTCTTCGTCTGATAATGATACTTCGAAGTCTTCACCATAGGATTTTCTGATGGTTTTTCTTAGATCAGTTTTTGCTTGTTTTGATAGGTCCATATATAAATATTACTCCTACTTTTATCTTATAACTAAATCAATAGTAAATAAATAATATTATACTTTTAAAATAACCATATTTCTGCTATATTCTAGACATGTCTCTATCCATCGGAATCGTAGGTTTGCCAAATGTCGGGAAATCGACTTTATTTAATGCCCTTACAAGGAAAGGGGTGGCTGCGGAGAATTATCCTTTTTGCACGATAGACCCATCCGTGGGGATTGTGCCTGTTCCTGATGAGAGGATATGGAAGCTTTCAGAATTTTCTAAGTCAGAGAAAACAATTCCAGCTGTTATAGAATTCGTAGATATTGCAGGACTTGTGAAGGGTGCATCAAAAGGTGAAGGACTTGGAAATAAATTTTTGGCAAATATTCGTGAGGTAGATGCGATACTTGAGATTGTAAGAATTTTTCCTTTGAAAAATGATAAAGGGAATGAAATAATTCACGTCTATGGAGATATCGATCCACTTCGAGATATAGAAGTTATTAACCTGGAGCTTATTTTGGCTGATCTTGAAACTGTGTCTAAAAGAAGAGCGAATATAGTTCGTGATATAAAAAAGGGTGACAAAGAAGCTGTCATAGAAGATGGAGCTTTGGTCAAGCTTGAAATTGCTTTTGAAAAAGCTCAACTTGCAAATACTGTAGACTTTGATGAGAAAGAAGTTGAGAAAGTAAAAATGCTGAACCTTCTTACTATGAAGCCATTTATTTATGGTCTCAATAAACAAGGGGGATCAAAGAATCTAGATGAAATGAATCCTGAAGTATTTAAAGAGCTCACAGACTACATTGAAAGTATGGGTTCACGTTATGTTGTTATAGATGCAAAAGTTGAAGAAGAGCTTAAAGATTTTGAAGGAGAAGAAAAAGAAATGTTTAGAAAAGAACTAGGCGGAGATGATGATGGAATAAATAGTTTGATTACTGAAGGTTATAAACTTCTTGGACTTGATACTTACTTTACGACTGGTACTGATGAGACTCGAGCTTGGACTATAAAAAGTGGTAGCACTGCACCAGTTGCAGGGATGGCTATACATACTGACTTTAAAGATAAATTTATTCGTGCAGAAGTTGTTTTCTGGAGTGACTTATTAGAATCTGGAAGTTATGCTGAAGCGAGAGCTAAGGGAAAAGTGAGAACAGAAGGGAAAGATTATGTTGTAAAAAATGGAGATGTGATTGAATTTAAAATTTAATGATATGCAAGATGATTGGTTAAAAGCAAAAAAGGTTTTAGTGAATGATGGGGTGGCTGTAATACCTACAGACACTTTATATGGTTTAGTTGCGAGTATTTCATCAAAAAAAGCCATAGAGAAAATATATAAAATAAAAGAAAGAGATAAGACCAAGCCACTAATTGTTTTAATTTCTTCCTTGAAAGATCTAGAGAAACTTGATGTTAAATTAGAAAAAGAGCAGGCCAAATTTTTGGAAAAAATTTGGCCTGGAAAAGTCAGTGTTTTATTATCTTCCAAGGGGCAGAAATTTAAATACATACATAGAGGTACAGGTGAAATTGCTTTTAGGATGATAGGTATTAAAAATAAAAATCTATTAAATTTAATAAAAAAAGTTGGACCTATCGTAGCCCCAAGTTGCAATAAAGAAAGTAAAAAACCTGCAGAGACGATAAAAGAAGCAAAAGAATATTTTGGAGAAAGTGTAGATTGTTATATTAGTGGAGGTAAAAGAGTTGGTGAACCTTCAACCTTGATTAGGGTAAAAAATAAAGAAGTAGAAATTTTAAGACAAGGTGTAGTTAAAGTAAAATAATAAAAAAGAGTAGCATTTATTTGCTACTCTTTTTTACAGATCTTTTTTTCTTAGGTTTTTGTTTCTCGTTTTCTTTTTTTAATTCTATAACTTTTTCTATTAGTTTAACTTTAGCTATTTTTTTTGTTTTATTTGCTCTTTTTAATTCAAGGACCTCTTCTATGAGTTTACCTAGAGAGTCTTCAACTCTACTCATGATATCTATATCTTTCTTTTCCTGAATTTCTTCTTCTTCATTTAGTTCATCCACATCTTCCTGAATTTCATCAATATCTTTTTCGATCCCTTCCACATCTTCCTGAATCTCATCAATATCAAGAGCAACAGCACTTAGCTTTTCGTTTTGATGGTTTACAGACATTTGGATGAATATAGACAAATAAATAGCTTCAAGAGATACAATAGTTGTCACCACTAATAGTATTTCATCAAGTGGTACACCA
>JBGSQV010000081.1:0-4262 GCA_041737855.1 Minisyncoccia bacterium
ACAGGAGGGCATTTTTATCCTCTTATTGCTATAGCTGAAAAACTCATAGAACTTTCTGATAAAGAAAAAATTATTGATTTAAAAATTTACTATATGTCAGATGCTCCATACGACAAACGTATGCTTTTTGAGAATAATATAACTTTTGTTCAGATTCCAGCAGGGAAAATGCGTACTTATTTTTCTATTAAAAACTTTTTTGATATTTTCAAAACAGGTACAGGTCTATTCTTTGGTTTTCTTAGTATGTTTTTTATTTATCCTGATGTAGTTATATCTAAAGGTGGCTATGCTTCTTTCCCTGCAACTCTTGCAGCAAGGCTTTTAAAAATTCCAGTTATAGTTCATGAATCTGATTCATATCCTGGTAGATCAAATGTTTGGGCTGCGAAGTTCGCACAGCATGTTGCAATATCTTGGCCTGAAGCGATAGAGTACTTACCAAAAGAAAAAACTGTTCTCACGGGGCAACCAATTCGTAAAGAAATTTTGCATGGTGACCCTAATGGAGCTTTTGAATTCTTTAATTTAGATCCTAAAATTCCAACGATACTTGTAATTGGTGGTTCCCAAGGTGCAGAGATTATAAACAATATAATAGTAGATATTATTCCAGAATTAGTTTCTAAATATCAAATTATTCATCAAGTAGGTCCAAACAATATAAAAGATGTTCTATCTCGCTCCAAACTTTTAATGGAAAACAATCCAAATATTGTTAGATATATTCCCGTACCACTTCTAAATAATTTAGGCACTCGTATGGCAGCAGGATGTTCAAGCCTTGTTATTTCTCGTGCAGGTTCTGCTATCTTTGAAATAGCATCATGGGGTATACCTTCTATTATTATTCCGATAACTCACTCAAATGGAGACCATCAAAGAAAAAATGCATTCAACTATGCAAGAAGTGGAGCATGTGAAGTTATAGAAGAAAGTAATCTTTCAACTCATTTACTTATGTCTGAAATAGATAAATTATTTGAATCAAAACAAAAAATGACTCAAATGAAAAATAGTGCTTTAGCTTTCGCAAATCCTAATGCTGCAGAAAAAATAGCTCAGTCTGCTATAGATATAGCCTTAACTCACTACCAACAATAAAATATGGATAATGAATCAAACCAAAAAGTTATAACTCGTTTTGCGCCTTCACCAACTGGCTTTATGCATATAGGTGGAATTCGTACAGCGTTATATGCGTACTTATATGCCAAGAAAAATAACGGATCTTTTATTCTTCGTATTGAAGATACAGATAAGGTTCGTGAAGTAGATGGATCAATTGATCACATCATTGAGTCTTTGAAATGGCTTGGGATAGAGTGGACTGAGGGCCCTGATATTGGTGGGCCAAATGCTCCATACAAGCAATCAGATAGACTAGAATCTTATCAAAAATATGCAAAAATTTTAATAGAAAAAGGTTTTGCTTATGCTGACCCTTACACAGAAGAAGAAGTAGAAATTTTCCGAAATAAAGCAATAGAAGAAAAAAGAGCATTTCTATATAGAGACCATCGACCAGAAAATACTCCTGTGTGGGATGGTAGTATGCCACTTCGTTTTAAAACAACAAATATTAAATCTTATGAATGGGAAGATCTTGTTCGAGGTAACTTGAAAGCTGGTCCTGAAGCACTGGATGATTTTATTTTAATAAAAAGTGACGGATATCCAACTTACAACTTGGCGCATATTATAGACGACTTAGAAATGGGTGTGACTCACATAATGCGTGGTGACGAATTTATATCTTCTACTCCTAAATTCTTGGCTCTATATGAAGCTCTAGATATAGAACATCCACACTTTGTGACACTTCCTCCTATAATGGGACAAGATGGTAAGAAAAAACTTGGAAAAAGAGATGGAGCAAAAGATGTTCTTGAATACAAAAAAGAAGGGTACTTACCCCAAGCAATGCTAAACTTTTTGGCTTTTATTGGATGGAACCCAGGCGGTGATGAAAAAGAAATTTTTACAAAAGAAGAATTAATAAATGCTTTTGATATTAAAGGAATACATATAAGCGGAGGAAAGTTTAATGAGGAAAAATTAGACTGGATTAATAAAGAACATATCAAAAAGTTAGATAATGATGTTTTAGAAAAATATATTTTTGAATGGTTACCAAAAGAATTACAAATAAAGAAGATTATTCCATTGATAGTGGAGAGGATTTCTAAATTTGGAGATATTAAAACAATGGTTGATAGTGGTGAACTTGATTTCTTTTATATAGAGCCTGAATATCAAGCAGAAAAATTAATTTATAAAAATACAGAAAAAGGGAAAGTGGTTCAAAACTTGAATGATACATTAGACTCACTTAAAAATATGAAAGATGAGGATTTTAATCTGGAAAAGATAAAAATAGTATTAATGGAAATAGCAGATCATGCTGAGAATAGAGGATCAGTATTGCATCCATTGCGTTTTGCTCTTTCTGGCCTAGATAAATCTCCTGATCCATTTATTTTATCTGATATTCTTGGAAAAGAAAAAACTATCTCTCGTATAAATAAAGCAATTTCAATATTAAGTTAAAACATAGTATACTTAATAAAGTAATGAAGAAAAATATACTCATCACAATTTTTATTGTATTTACTGTTTTTTCTATTGTACCTTTTTCTTCTGCTCAAACTGCAGATGAAATAAAACAGCAAATAAGTAACACAAATGCTCAAATAGCCCAATTAGACAAAGAAATACAAGCATTATATGGCCAAATAACAGTTACAAGCCAACAGAAAGATACATTGGCGAACGCTATCAAAGATTTAACCCTTAAAAGAAATGCTTTGGTTAAAGAACGACAACAAACAGAAAAGAAAATTTCTGCTACTGGTTTAGTTATTAAGACATTGGATACTCAGATAGAAACAAAAACTAGTGTAGTAGATAAATCCAGAGAGGCTATTGCTAGTTTGTTAAATACATTAAATCAAATAGATGGAGAAAGTTTTATTCAAAAAATATTAACTGGGAGTAGTTTCAGTGATTTTAGTGATGACTATAATAATATGGTCACCATAAATAATGAACTAATAAATAATATAAATAGTTTGCTAACCGAAAAGGAACAATTAGCTAAAACAAAAGATGTAAAACAAACTGAGCAAGAGCAACTAAATGTATTAAAGAAAACTCTAACAGCAAAAGAAAGTGAGATACTCTCAAATAAAAAAGAAAAAGATAGTCTTCTAACCGCAACCAAAAACAAAGAAACAGCATACCAGGCATTACTGGCAGATAGACAAAAGCAGAGAGACGCTTTTGAAAGCTCTTTGTCCAACTACGAAGATCAACTCAAATTTATATTAAATCCAAAATCACTTCCAGATGCAAAGCATGGAGTTTTATCATGGCCTCTTAATTATGTACTGATAACTCAATTATTTGGAGTAACTTCGTCTTCTGGCCGTTTATATCGATCAGGATCTCATAGTGGAGTTGATTTCCGAGCTGCTATAGGAACAGATGTTATGTCTATGGGCACAGGAACAGTAATCGGAACGGGGGATACAGATCTATATTGTAAAGGAGCATCTTTTGGTAAATGGGTGTTTATAAAATATGATAATGGACTTTCTAGTACTTATGGTCACTTGTCATCAATAATCTCAAGTCCGGGTGACAAGGTTAAAACTGGTACAGTTGTAGCTCTCTCTGGTAATACAGGACACACGACAGGTCCACATTTACACGTCACAGTCTATGCTTCAGATGGTGCCTCTGTAAAATCTGTTCCTAGTTTAAGTTGTAATGGTAAAAATTTCATAATGCCAATCGCTGCTTCTTCTTCATATCTTGATCCAATGATTTATTTACCTACAGCAACAAAAAGTATGTATAAGTAGTGACAAGATTAATTTAAAATAGTATTATTTATATTATGAGTGATGATGAAAGAAAACCAAGATTTCAGATACACACAGGAGGATTGATCCTTTTGATTATAATTCTTCTAATCTTATTTAAAGTGGATATTAAATCCAAAATACAATCTCCTCAACTAAAAGCAAATATTACTTATGTAGAAACACAAGTAAAAAATTTATGGGAAAAGTATATTGTAAACCCATTGAAAATAAAAGCAGGTGAAGTGTTTGTAGAAACAACTACTAAAGCTCTTAAGGATGTACAAGATAATGTAACTCAAAACGTACTGAAAACAAATACACCAAATACAACCAATTAAAAAGACTCAAGAAATTGAGTCTTTTTAAGACTGTTGTAAAAATATAAAAATTATG
>JBGSQV010000089.1:0-20103 GCA_041737855.1 Minisyncoccia bacterium
CTATAGGGCTTGATATGGCCCTTGGAGTGGGTGGAGTACCTCGAGGCCGTATGATAGAAATCTATGGACCAGAGTCCTCTGGTAAGACTACCCTCGCCCTTCACATAGTGGCTGAGGCCCAGAAAAAAGGTGGTGTTTGTGCTTATATAGATGCTGAGCACGCAATGGATCCTGACTATGCAGCAAAGCTTGGAGTTAATATAAAAGAACTTCTCATATCTCAGCCAGACAATGGTGAACAAGGACTTGAGATCACAGAAAGTCTTATTCGTTCAGGAAAGATAGATGTTGTAGTTATCGACTCAGTAGCAGCTCTTACTCCAAAAGATGAAATCGAAGGAGACATGGGTCAGCAACACATGGGTAAGCAGGCTCGCCTAATGTCACAAGCTCTTCGTAAGCTCACAGCAATAGTCGCCCATTCGAAGACTGTGGTGATCTTTATAAACCAGATCCGTATGCAAATCGGAGTTATGTTTGGTAACCCAGAAACAACTCCAGGAGGAAAAGCTTTAAAGTTCTATGCAACTATTCGTTTAGATATTCGTCGTATCGCTCAAATCAAAAAAGGAGAAGATGTCGTTGGAAGTCGTACTCGTGTGAAAGTAGTAAAGAATAAAGTTGCAGCTCCATTCAAACAAACAGAATTTGATATCTTATATGGTGAAGGAATTTCTCGTGAAGGAGAAATAATGGCTCTTGGAGAGAAGCTTGGAATCATAAGTAAGACAAGTGGTGCAATATTCTCATACAATGGCACAGCTAAGCAGAAAGAGAAGGGTCCAGTAGAAGAAATAAAGCTTGGACGTGGATATGATGCTGCTCGTACATACTTACGTGACAATAAAAAGCTTGCGGAAGAAATACTCAAAGAAGTAAGATCTCGTTTTGGAGAGATACAGGTAGCAAGTGGAACAGAATAAATAAGAATTAAAAAATGGTTTTAAAATAGCTTCTTTCATAGGACACGGATATTTTTCTGCTGAAAAATTCCTCGTGCTCGCTCCGTCGAGCCTCGCAAGTTCCTCTTCAAGAACTATTTTAAAACCATTTTTATATACTTGAGAATAATGGTTATTTTTGTTATACTTACTATGTTATTAGTTAAACTATTAAAAATTTATGCTTGAATATAGTGATATCCGTGCAGGAAAAATAATAATATACGAAGGTGAACCATGTGATGTTCTAGACAATCATGTAGCCAGAACTCAAATGAGAAAGCCTCAAAACCAAGTAAAACTAAAAAGTTTACTTTCAGGCCGTACTTGGAATGCAACATTCCACGCAGCTGACAAAGCAGAAGAAGCCGACATATCTAAAAAAGATGTAAAGTTCTTATATGCCAACAAGGGTGAATACTGGTTCTGTGATCCAGAAGACCCATCTGATAGATACCAAATATCAGAAAAGGTTATTGGTGACTCAAGTAAATATCTAAAAGACAATTCAAATGTTAGTGCTTTAGTTTGGGATAATGACGACGAAGAACAAATAATCAAAATTTCTCTTCCTGTTAAAATAGACTTTCTAATCAAAGAGTGTCCCCCATCTATCAAAGGAAGTACTGCAAATGGAGGAGGAAAACTTGCTACTCTTGAAAATGGAGTTAAAGTTCAAGTTCCATTCTTCGTAGAAGAAGGAGACAGTGTTGTTATAAACACTGAAACTGGTGAATACGTAGAAAGAGTTTCAAAATAAATAAGAATAAATGCCCCCGAAGCTTCGCTTCGGGGGCATTTGCTTTGTATCCCCTATTATGTTATTTTAAGCTTAAAATAAAACCTTTAAACATAGAAATATTATGAGTAACATAAAAAATGTTGCAGTGATTGGATACCCATATTCAGAAGCAGTTGAACTAATTGCAAAATTAGAAAAAATGACAGATAATTTTTTTCTAATTCCTGAAACTATAGGCGATCCAGGTCACTTAAAATCAATTAATTTTTCAGTCGGAATGAATGGTAAAAAAATAACTCTTTTCGGAGAAGCTAGTTTGGATATTTTCTTAAAATATCACAAATTAACTATTGTTGATTTTAATCCAAATGATGACAGAAAAATATATTCTATCAGAAATAGAATTAGATATATTCCTATTATCATAAGAGAAGAGGAAAATGTAAATATTGAACAAATAATTAGTTCAATCTAAACAAAAACAAATCCCCTCAAAGCCAAGGCTTTGAGGGGATTTATTTTTTATATTTAACCTTCTATTGTGATACCTGCAGAACGAGCGGAACCTTCTACTATTTTCATTGCTCCTTCTATATCTTTAGCATTTAAGTCAGGCATTTTCTTTTCAGCTATTTCACGAACCTGAGCTTTTGTAAGCTTACCTACTTTTGATGTATTTGGTTTACCAGATCCACCTGCTACTCCGGCTGCTTTGAATATAAGACCTGAAACTGGAGGAGTTTTAACTTTAATATCGTAAGTTCTGTCTTCAAAAACGGTAATAAGAACTCCGACTATCTCCCCTGCGTCTTTTGCAGTCATTGCATTAAACTTTTGACAGAATTCTGCGATATTAACTCCGGCTTGTCCGAGTGCGGGTCCAAGTGGTGGAGCTGGTGTTGCCTTTGCGGCTGGTATTTGTAGTTTTACTTTTTTAATTATTTTTTTAGCCATATATTTATTGATTATTCTAATATTTGAAGCATTAGCGTAACAGACTTAATTTAACATAAACACCCTTATAAATCAAATAATAATTGCTCCGCAGAATTATTAAAATTATTTCCTCTTTACCCCAGAGGGGCCCTACGAGATAAATAATTTTAACAATTCTGCTTCACTTTTACTTTTTATATCTTCTTGATTTGCAAGAAATCTAACTCAACTGGTGTCTCACGTCCGAACATTGAAACTAGGACTTTAATCTTTCCTCTTTCTCTGTCGACTTCGTTGACTTTACCTTCAAGCTCTTTGAATGGACCATCTGCAATACGTACCATCTCCCCTACTTCTACGTCTATCTGGTGTATATTCTTATTATCAATCTTCTCCATTCTACCAAAGAGTTCATCTACTTCATTCTTAGCAAGTGGAACTGGATTAACTCCAGCACCAACGAAACCAGTAACACGAGGGGTATTACGAACAACATACCAAGAGTTATCATCTACTATCATATCCACAAGAACATATCCTGGATATACCTTCTCTTCAACTTCAACTCTTTTACCAGCTTTTATTTTTATCTTTTTTTCTACAGGAACAATAACAGAAAATATCTTATCATTCATTCCAAGTGAATCTATACGCTGCTTCAAGTTACGCATAACTGCATTTTCATATCCTGCATATGTGTGAATTGCGTACCAATTCCTCTCTCCTCTTAGTTCTTGTTTTGCCATAATATTATATTTTAAAAATTATTTTATAAGTAAGAGACCAAGACCTTTTGCAAACAAATAGTCAAACAAACCTAAATAATAAGCAACAAAAGCAGATATTATCAAAACAGCAATAGTAAAGTATATTGTCTGCTTACGTGTTGGCCATGTTACTTTCTTTCCCTCTGCTACTACTTCTTTTATATAATTTATTGTTTTATCCATAAAAATCTTTATTCCTAAATCCCTTTCGGGATCGGACGAACATTTGTTGTCACAAATGTTTTAGTCTTATTAAAAAACACCCTGGGGGTGTAATAGATATATATTACGCCTATATTCAAGTAAAGTCAATTATAGTAAAAACAAAAAGACAGGGCTTATAATAGTCTTATAAAAGGGGCTTTTGAGGCTGTCGAGCCGAAAACTGAACGAATTTCTACCAAGAAATTGGTGTACCCTTTTAGAAGAGCTATTATAAGCCCTGTCTTAGTTTAATTTTTTTAACGTATCTCGTAAGTAATAGTTACGTTTGAAGTTATCTTATTTTCTCCTTTTGGAAGAGTTGGGGCTGCAGAATCAAGGGCCATACTTTCATTCATCATTGTTTTAGCTGCATACATTGGGTAAGTATTACCATTATTCTCAGAATAATTTACAACCTTACCAAGATTAACTCCTAAATCTTTAGCTAGAACTTCAGCTTTTTCTCTTGCCTGAGAGATAGCTTTTGAACGAGCTTGCTCTTTAAAACTATCTTCATTATCTATAGAGAAAGTGGGTCCATTTATATCTGTAATACCTAGATCAGCAAGTCCTGTATGAACAGTATTGGCTGAATCAACATCACGGATTTTTACTGTGATTGATTGTGTTGCTGTATACCCTATTATTTTTGAATTTGTAGGGCAAGTATATGTATAACACTTCTCATAAGAATACTTTGGACTAAGTCCACCATATTCTGACTTGATATCTTTCTCTTCTATCTTTTGATCTTTCAAATAAGTTAGAGTCTTTGTAATTGATTCATTTAGAAGATCTTGAGCTTCTTTTGCAGTAACTCCATCTTTAGAAATATTGATACTAAGTGAAGCAATGTCTGAAGTTGCAAGAACATCTGCAGTTCCTTCGACAGAGATAACATTGGCTGGTTGATTACCACGACCAACATAAGAGTTTAACTTAACCTCATTTACTAATTTTGCGATTGTTAATAAAGAAACCACTACTATTAATATAAAAACCGAAATGCTTATCTTTTTGTCTTTTAAAAATGTTTCCATATAGGTATTGTATCATACAGAACGTGGGTATGAAATAGCTCTTCCCAGAGGGTACTCAAATTTCTTGCTAGAAATTTGCTCAGTTTTCGGCTCGACAGCCTCAAAAGCCCCTCTGAAAAGACTATTTTATACCCACGTTAGTTTTTACTCATACCTCAAAGCGTCGATTGGATTCTTTTTTCCAGCTTTGCGTGCTGGGTATATTCCAAAGACAATACCAGCAATACCTGAAACACTAAGACTAAGGATTACAGCTGAGAGAGGAAAGGCAAAAACCCATCCAACAGAGGTAAAGAATGTAGTAATAACTAAATATACCAGACCTACTATGAGAGCTCCCGTTAGTATTCCTATTATACCCCCAGCAAAGGTTAACAACACAGATTCAATCAGAAATTGCTGCAATATATCATTATCTGTTGCGCCAACTGCCTTACGAAGACCAATTTCTTTAGTTCTCTCTGTTACAGATACGAGCATTATATTCATAATACCGATTCCACCTACTACAAGTGATATAGAAGCTATCGCTGCTAAAAAGATAGTAAGGATAGAGGTAATAGTCCCCAAGATTGCCAAGATATCTGCTTGAGTTTGAATATTAAAGTCATCTTTATTGGGATCTGTTATTCCATGATTCTGACGTAAAGCAAAAGTTATACGAGACTTTACGAAATTAACATCATAGCTAGAATCTGCTTGAACAATAATGACATTAAAATGAGTGGTCCCCAAAAATTGCTTCTGAGCCAGATTAATAGGCATAACTACTAAGTTCCCTATATCCACACCAAAAGCCCCTGTACCCCCCTTCTCAAGGACCCCAACAACCCTCAGAGAAACACCCTTTAAATGAATAATCTTATCTATGGGGTTTACATATGGACCAAATAAAGTTTTAGCAAGATCAGGCCCTATAACAACAACATGATTTGCAGAATCAACATCACTTTTTGAAAAAATATTTCCACGAGAAACTTTTGATAAATTACTAACTTGGAAAAAATCAGCTGTGGTTCCAGTAAATCCAACTGTTACATTATTATTACCATACACTGCTTCCGCTTGCCCTCGAACTTCAGGCACTGCAAAAGTTATGGATGGTTCCCTTTCTAAAGAATCTACATCTCTCTGCTTCAGACTAGTAATGACTATACCTTGAGAAGAAGCAGGTGAAGAAAATTTACCATTACTTGGAGCACCAGGCATAACAATAACAAGATCAGATCCAATACTTTTAACTTGTCCAAGAATTAAATCCTGTGCAGACTGACCTATAGACATAAGAACAATAACCGAAGCTATCCCAATAACAATACCGAGCATTGTTAAAACAGAACGCATCTTACCATGAGTTAAACTTCGAGTTGAGGTTTTGAAAGCATCTTTAAAAAGCATATTATTTTAAATTCCTCTGGTGACGATTGGCAACAATTTTTTTATCGCTTTCAACCACCCCATCTTTTATTCTAATAATACGATCAGCAAACTCTGCAGTTTGAGTCTCATGTGTGACCAATATAACCGTGCGGCCTTTATTATTTAACATTTCAAGAATCTCCATAACCTGAAGACCTGACTTTGAATCAAGATTACCTGTAGGTTCATCAGCAAAAATAACATTCGGGTCTGCAACAAGTGCACGAGCTATGGCTACGCGCTGTTTCTGACCACCAGAGAGACGTCCAGCTTCTGTGTGTATTTTATCTTCAAGTCCTACTGCTATAATAGCTTCTTCTATTAAACTTTTCCTTTTTGAAGTTGGAATATCTGAATATAGTAAAGGAATTTCTACGTTATCATAAACTGTTAGTCTAGAGAGAAGATTAAATGACTGAAAAACGAAACCCATATCCTTGTTGCGAACAACAGCAAGCTCTTTATCTGTCATTTCATCTATACTTTTACCTAGAAATTTATATGATCCACCAGTAGGTCGATCAAGAAAACTTAGAATATGAAGGAGTGTTGATTTACCCGATCCAGAAGGACCCATAATAGAAACAAACTCCCCTTTCTCAATACGAAAACTTACACCTCTCAAAGCTTTTGTGGATGTTTCTTGTTCTATGTATTCTTTTTGTAAATTATTTACCTCAATCATCTAATTAGTTTTTTTAAGTCCAATATTTAAAACTTGTTCTCCTTTCTCTACCCCAGAGATAACTTCAACATTACCTTTTTGATCTTGAATACCAAGTTGTACAGGATTTTGTTTAACCACTTCACCTTCAAGTGTTTCTACGAAGGTACCTTGATCATTTTGCAAAATAGCATACTGAGGAAGAATTAATACATTGTCTTTATTTTTGGTTTGTATTTCAATATTCGCAGTTAAACCACTCTTTAATCGAGGGTCATTTTTATCAAATGAAATTTTAACCTGATAATTTACAACTCCTCCAGTATTTGTCTCAGCTGGAGCAATATAAAATACTGACCCTGTAAATATCTCATTTTGGAAAGCGTCTAAAGTCATTTGTACCTTGTTACCAATAGAAATTTTTCCAATATCAGTCTCGGAAGCACCTGAATCTACTTCATAACCATCATTTGCGATAATAGAAACTAGAGGAACATTCTGAGATGCAAGTTGTCCTTTTTTTGCATCAAACTGAGTTATAATTCCACTAATAGGAGCTACAATTTTTGCATTTTGAATTTTTGCAATTATGCTATCTACAGTTGCTTGTGCTTGTGCTATTTGAGCATCAGAAACAGTGGAGCCAGTCTGATCTCCGCCAACACTAGCTTGAGCATCAGCAATAGCCTTTGAACGATTCTCAAGAGCAAGCTTATAAGCATTATAATTTGCTAAATAACTTGCAGATTTTTTGTTTGGAATTTCAATAACCCAATCAGCAGTATTTATACCGGTGAAACTAGACTTAATATATAAACCTGAATCTCCGATAGGTTGAGATGTAATTGCATTATTTAATCCTGTACCACTCGTAAGACCAGAAGCGGTAAAGCTTATACCTCCAGAACTATAGTAATAATGAAGATTTATTGTTCCCTCTTTACCTAAATTATAACTACCACTAATTACTGGAGCTACATAGTCCTGAGAACTATCACTGGGCACAGCTTCTAACCCAGAGTTTAGAAGATTTTGATATGCAGTTTTTACTAATATATCTTGCTGAGCAGTTACATTCTCAATATTATTTTTTGAAGAGGAAGCGTGCTGCTGTGCAATAGTTAGACCTGCTTCTGCACTGTGTAGTTGAGCTAAAAGATCACTCATATTTAGCTCTGCTAGTACTTGCCCTGCACTTACCTTTTTACCTAGACTAGAATATGTATGAGAAACAATTCCGCTTGCACCAAAAGATAATGAAACATCTTGAGATGGGATAGTGTTCCCCGTCAGTGAAACTGTCTCAGTTATAGGACCTTGTTCTACAGAAATAAATTGATAGGTAGAACTTTTATGTGAAAAAATAAAATATAAAACTACTATAACTAGTATTAATATTGTAATCGCTTTTATTTTATTATTTTTTATTTTGCTTAATGTGTTTTTCATATTATTTGTATGCTTTTTTAATTTCTTCCATTATTTGTATAAAATTATCTACTTGGTCTTGTTTTAATTTTAATAATACTTCTTTTAATTTCTCATTCATGTGATTTACACTTTTTTCAAAGAAAATCTTACCCTTATCTGTAATAATCATTTGTACAATTCTGCGATCATTGGGGTCCGAAATTCTTTTTACATAATCCATTTTTACTAGTCCCCCAACCAAAGAAGTTGCTGACGGGGCTTTGATATGTAGATACTCTGCGATTCTTTTCATTGTGGGCTTTTCTGCTTCTATAAGTCTTATCGCTTCTATCTTAAGCATAGAGATAGGATCTATATCTTCACTGTGGCAAGAATGATCCTTTATTAATCTTCCTGTGTTAAAAAATAAGGATATAAGATATTCGATTTTTTCTGGATATTTCATAATATTTATAACTCTAATACTTAGAGACTCTAAGTATATATTAAATACTAAAAAAGGTCAATTGATTGACCTTTTTTAGTATAAATATAAATTATTTATTTAACAGCAACCAACTCAACATCAAATACCAAGTCAGCATTTGCTGGAATTCCTGAACCCTGAGGTGGATTAGCACCATAAGCCATTTCTGCTGGTATCACTAAACGACGAGTACCACCTATCTTCATACCTGGAATACCGTCTGTCCAGCCTTTTATAACACCTGATAGAGGGAAAGTTACTGGGTCAGTTCCAAAATCTTTTGAAGATTGGAATATAACACCAGTTGCTGCTACTGCTCCTGTATATTGAACACTTACAGTATCACCTCCCTTAACTTCTTGGCCACTTCCAACAACAGTATCAATCTTTTCTAAACTAGAAACTTTTGAAACTGGTGTAAAATCACTTAACATTCTAGCATTTTGATCCATTGTATTTTGTGAAGTGGATGGTTGCTCTCCTTGTTTTGCACTTGGTTCACTTATTTTAGCTTCTCCAGTATTAATCCCCTTTAATGGATCTACCTTCTCTGTTTTATTCATAAGAATATAAACAGCAAGCCCTATAAAACCAACTACAACAATAAAAGAAACTATCACACTTATGTTTTCCTTTGTACTTTTATTTTTCATATTAGGAAAAATTAATTTATTAATAATATTCGTATATATTAACACTTTTAATTAAAAAATAAAAATACCTAAACCAAATGTTTAGATATCTTTATTTTTTAACATTTTATTTCTACAGATTCCCCTGCCATAGGAGCAGTGGCGTTTACATTTAGATTATCTTTCAACTTTTGAGCAAGAAACATGGCAGATTTTGGTTCACCCATAACAACAAAAATTTTCTTTACTGTCTTGGCTGTGTTTTCAACAAACTCTACAAGGTGATCTGAGTCTTTGTGGCCAGAATAACCACTAATCCAAGCGATATTGGCATGAATACGAACATCTTCCCCCATAATACGAACCTTTTTAGCTCCATCTTGAATCATTCTACCCATAGTTCCGACAGACTGATATCCAGTCAATAATAGTGTATCGTTTCTGTTTGGAAGATAATTTTTCTCATGATGAAGAATTCGTCCACCGTTTGACATACCACTTCCCGCTATAATAACCTTTGGTGCAGGAACGTGAAGTATTGCTTTTGAGTCTTCTGTTTCAGGTGTATATTTGAGTCCAGGAAATTCAAAAAGCTTGTCCCCTGTCGCAATTATTTTTCTAGCTGCTGCATTAAAATATTTATCATATTTTAAATATACATCTGTAAGTTTTATAGATAAAGGAGAGTCTAAAAATATCGGCATTTGAGGCACAATATGATTCTCAACTAGAGAGTTCATCTCATAAAGTAATTCTTGTGTACGCTCAAGAGAAAAAGTTGGGATGATCAGATTCCCTTTACGCTCATAGTTAGCCTTAATAACTTGCTCAAGTTTCTTTTTTCTCTCACTTCTTTCTTCATGATTTCTATCTCCATAACATGATTCCATAACCATATAATCTGCATCATCTATAACGTCAGTATCCGGAAGAAGTGGTGAAGGAGAATTACCAAGGTCTCCAGTGAAAACTATTTTCTTGCCATTATAAATTATATTCAACATTCCAGAACCTAGTATATGACCTGCATCCTTAAAATAGAATTGAAAACCATGGTCTTCGTTTAATTTTTGTCCATATTCAAGAGTGCTCCATAGACTCATGGCTTTTTTAATATTTTCTGCTGAATAAATCTCGGGTAAATTGTACTCATTCTCTTCACGAGATAAAAGATGAGCAGTATCTGCAAGCATTACCTCGGTAAGGTCTTTTGTGGGCACAGTGGAGATTATTCTGCCCTTAAATCCTTCATGGATAAGCTTTGGGATACGTCCAATGTGATCAATATGACTATGAGTAATAAAAAGTATATCTATCTCAGATGCATCGTAAGGGAATTTACCCCAGTTTAGATCATCTACAAATTTTTCTCCTTGAATTAAACCACAATCGATTAAAAATTTCTTTCCATTCCCTTCTAATAAAAAATTTGCTCCGGTAACAGTCCCTGCTCCAGAACAAAATGTTATTTTTAAATTCTTATCATTTTGCATATATGTTTTATTATAACAACAAACGAGGAGTATAACAATAAATACCAATTTATTGTTAGTATCCGAGAGCCGTTGTTATATGGTAATCCATATACTTTAATTCTCAGATAATGGAAATTCTTTAAGAAAAACAGCGGTACAACCCCCGAAGCCAGCTAGGGGTTGGACCGCTTCCACATATATTGAGAAAAGTGAAGTAGAATTGTTAAAATTATTTATCTCGTAGGGCCCCTCTGGGGTAAAGAGGAAATAATTTTAACAATTCTACGGAACGACTAAGGTCATATCAAATAAAAAATCCTTCCATTTCTGGAAGAATCTCTTATTAGGACTATCGAAGGTCGTATTACCGTAGCATTACGCTAAGTGGGATTTAAGGATGAAGCAGATTTGTTAACATAATTTGTATACAGCACTGTTTCAAAACTATACATCCCCTAAAATTTTGTTCTAGGTAATACATTTCAAATAATCCTACTTTAAGTATACTCCTAGTACACAGCAGTGCAAGCAATTTTCTAAAAAGAGCACACTTTTGACAGCATTTCAAATTAGATTTTTAAAATAAAAACCTCCAGATGGAGGTTTTTATAAAATATTTATTTTTTGTGTTCTGCGTAAATAAAATCTGTATCAATTTTATCGTAAGAGAATAATTCTGGTAAATCAAAGAATCTAGCAACTTCAACTTCTCCATTTTCAACCCCATCTGAAGCATGAACTATGTTTGACTGAGTAGATAGAGAGAAATCACCACGAATTGTTCCTGCATTTGCTTCCCATGCTTTTGTTGGACCAACAAGAAGTCTGATGGCTGATACAGCATTGATTCCTTCTACTGCCATAACAATAACGGGACATGATTTCATGAAATCACGAATACCTGGAAAGAATGGTTTATCTTTAATATGAGCATAGTGTTCATCTAAAAGAGCATCACTAATACTTACCATCTTTAATCCAATTATCTTTAAACCTTTTCTCTCTATTCGGCTAATTATCTCCCCTATTAGATTACGTTGAACTGCATCAGGCTTGATTATAATAAGTGATTTTTCATTTATAGAATCCATATTTTACTAGGCGTAACAAATTATTTTATAAAAAAATGTCTGGCCGAGCTTCTATCTTCGAAGAAGAAGATATAGGCGAGGAGATCCGAGGACTTTTTTTAGAATATAATTTGTGTAGCTTTATTTTATTGAATAATAAAGGGATTATATCAAAATAATGTATATAAAACAAACAAAGTATTTCTATGATTGTTTGTATTTATCCATTATTTCTTCTTCGACTTCTTCACGCAAACGACCATATTTGAGATATGATAGTTCTTTAATTTTATCAACAATTTCTAGGTTACCTTCAACTGGAGCAATAGTTTGCATATTGAAAGGCTTCACAGGCTGACCGTTCACAAGCATACTTACATAAGCATTATAGTTATCAAGCTTCATAATATCTGAAGATGTGAATGTTGGTTTGAATTTATTCTCAAGGAAAGTAGCATCATCTGTACTAACTCTAAATACTGCCATAGAACCAACGTTACCAAAGATAGCATTTTTAATATTTTCTTCTAATTGTGATATGTATTGATGAGCAACAGTTAGAGACAAACGATACTTACGAGCTTCAGAAAGAATAGATGATATAGAATCTGTAGTAACATTTTGAAACTCATCTATATACAAATAAAAATCATTCATTGGTTTACCAAACATATCTACTCGAGAAAGTGCAGCCATTTGAATTTTACCTACAAGAAGAAGACCTATAAGATTTGCATTTATATCTCCAAGTCTGCCTTTTGAAAGATTTACAAGAAGGATCTTCTTATTATCCATGATGTCACGGAAATTAAATACTGACTTCTCCTGAAGAACTACGGGGCGCATGATATCGTTTGAAATAAAGTTATCAAATTTGGAAGAAATATATGGAACAAAGTTTGCAAGAGATTGATCCCCTGTTGTTTGTTCAGCCCCAATCCAAAATTGTTTTACAATTGGATTTTTACATTTTGAAAGCTTCATATCACGAAATGCTTTATCCCCTAGAACTCTAGTTATCTCAAGAAGAGTATTTCCACTTTCAGGATCCTCCATAACCAAGAAAGCACTATTTCTAAAGTACTGCTCAAACATTGCTCCTCCTCCAACCTTCATATCAAAAAGCTTATTGAAAATACTCATGAGTTCATTTACTACGAAAGTTTTCTGCTCTGGATATTTAGGGTCGAATTCAAGCATGTTAAGACCCATTGGTCGGGCAGTATAAGCTGGATCAAAATAAATAACATCATCTATACGCTCTTTTGGTATACGAGAAAGAATTGTTTGTATATCTGTACCATGTGGATCAATATAGCAAACTCCATCACCATTTAGAATATCTTGAGTTATCATATTGAGCATTATATTTGTCTTACCAGTACCCGTCTGACCAATAACGTACATATGACGCATTCTATCTTCACGAGACATATGAATTTCTGTATCGCGACCTCTGTAATTATTAATTCCTAGAACAATACCTTGATCTCCCATTTCTATAGGAGCAGGAGCAATACCAGATTTGGCTTGTTTTAATTGAGAAGAGACAACCCCATAAGGAAAATGAAAAATGGTTGAGAGTTCTTTTAGATTGAGAGGCATAGCATAATCACTAGAAAACATTCTGTAGGAGAAATCATGAATTAACTTAGACAGATCAGACCCTGTTGGATGATTGAAGTTAAATCCATTACGATCAGCTTCGGTAAACTGATTAAAAGAAGATTCTATATCAGATAATATTTGCTTGGACCTTGATTCATTTTCTGCTGAAGTAAGAATACGAATATTTGTTGCCATTATAGTACTCTTCATCTTTTCGGTTATATTCTCAACTGCTTTATCGTTTACTTTCTTTTCTTCTTTCTTTTTAGGTGCTCCAAATATCATTTCTTTGGCGATAGCCTTGAACTCTTTGGCTATCTGACGAGTCATACTAGAAGCAGTACGTACTGACATACCATTCTTCACATCTTCTAAAAGAATATGAAACTTTCTCATCATATCATCGTCTTCCGGACATATAGTAAATTGAATGGAAGCACCCTCTCCTGTCTTTTTTAATTTTGTAAAAATATTTAAGATTATATTGAGTGGATCATGATCAAGAGCATCGTATAATTTTATAGGGTAAACATCGTGACGAGCAAGAGTCGCATAAGATGCAGATATCGATGCATTCTCAGAGAAAATATTATAATCATCTGGAACTTCTATTATCTTTGCATTTGGATGAACTCCAAGTAATTGCTTTTCGAATAAGTCTGCCTTATTTGAAGGGACTGCTGTATAAAAAATAAAATTATCACTATCTTCTGAGAGAGCAATTTCTAAAGTAAAATGATTGCGGTTATAATTTTCTCTCCCTTCCCCTACAGAATGCATACCGGCATAGAACTGCTCCATAGCACTAAGTAATTCTTTTAAACTTTTTTTATTACCTTCACTTTCATTCATATCTGGAAGTGTAATTTCAAAAAGCTTCATATCTAGAGATTTGAAAAGAGGAGTGCTTTCTTTTAAACCTGGAATTTTATGAGTACTATACAAATACTGAACAAGGAAACGATGAAAATCATCATCTATGTGAGGATTATTCATTTTATTAACTATAGATAAAGTGTTTGATATTCCCTTATCAAGGAGAAGTCTCAACAATTCCTCCATTGTACTATCATGAGCTTCTGGTTGTAATTTTAGAACAAGAGCTTCTCCTTCTTTTCTTCCTAGAACAGCGTTCTTGTGCATTACGTCCTCTGGTTCATATTTTTTATATTCATGAATTACATCATGAGCAAGAGCTTCTTTGTTTACTTCTTGACCTTGATCATTTAGTGCTTTTTCTCTCTCTGCGATATGTGCGCGCAAAAATTCAAGCTCCTCCTGAGGGTTTTGAAACTTTGGTGCATTATTTAGATTAAATCCTTCCATACAAAAATATTATACTACAATAAGTATAAACAGAGAAGAAAATCAGAGGTACAACCTTCATTCAGCAGAATGACCTACTGGGCAAGTTGGCTTAGGAGGTTGGACCTCTTCCACACATATTTTGTTTATTTTAAAATGAAAACAAATAGTCTCATAAAAGGGGCTTTTGAGGCTGTCGAGCCGAAAACTGAGCAAATTTCTAGTAAGAAATTTGTGTACCCTTTTAGGAGAGCTATTTGTTGGAGTTTTAAAAAATTTATATTAGAGTTAAAATCTCTGCGTCACCTTCGGTAATGAGAATAGTATGCTCAAAGTGAGCACTGCGTTTTCCATCAGCTGTTTTTATTGTCCATTCATCATCCGCACTGACGATATTATCTCTACCAATATTTAGCATGGGCTCTATCGCAACAATCATTCCGGGAATTAACTTTTGACCCTTTCCCCTTTTACCATAGTTTGGAATATATGGATCTTCATGAATTTTTACTCCCACTCCGTGACCCGAAAGTTCTCGAACTATCCCGTATCTTTTATTTACAAATGATTCAATAGCATAGCCTATATCTCCGACAGTAGAACCTCCTCTAGCAGCCCAAATGCCTATTTCTAGGGCTTTTTTAGTAGCATTGAGTAGTTCTTGGTCTTTCTTTGAAATGTGCCCTACGGGGACAGTTATAGCATGATCTGTAAAAAGACCTTTGTATTCAATACCTAAGTCTAAAGAAATAATATCACCCTCTTTTAATATTTTAGTCTTTTTGGGAATCCCATGAACAATCTCATTATTTACTGAGATACAAATAGAAGCTGGAAAAGCTTTTGGGGCACCTTCTGGTCTATAATTTAAAAATGCTGGAATACCACCTTCTTTTATAATCATATCATGAGCAAATTTATCAATATCATAAGTTGAAATACCTGGTTTAACCATCTTTGCAGTTGTAGCCAAAACTCTAGCGAGAATTTTCCCTCCTTCTTTTATAATCTTTATTTGTTCTTTTGTTTTTATTATAACTGACATATAACTATATTATATCTTAAAAAGCTTATCTTATCACTGTTCCTATAAAATCTTTACCGTCTAAATAATTCTTAAAATTTTCTATATTTTTACCGTTCATTACCACTACTTCAAAAGATAATTTCTCTGCTTCTCTTGCTGCAACTGGATCAAACGGTACATTTGCCCCAGGATCCCAATCTGTAGGTAATAATTTTCTAAAATCACTCCAAGAAGAACTTTTTACAGGAAGAGCATCATTATATTCTTTTGGATTCTTATCATAAACATAATCAATGTTTGAAAGATTTATTATTTTTGTAGAACCAATACTTTTTGCCATATGAATAGCAGCCAAATCACTACTATTACCTGGTTGCCATCCACCTCCTACTAGTATTGATTTAGTAGTTTCTGGAATAGAGTCTGGGTTTAATATTACTTTTTCATAAGCTAAATCACCAAAACAAATTCGAACAAATTCAGCGTTTAATCTAGTAGCAGCAATACCCATCCAGTCTAAATCTACCGATGATGGATTAATAATTTGTTTTAATGAATCATTATAATTACGACAAGTCTTTCCACCTCCAGTAATAATAACAAAATTAAATCCTTTTTTTACATATTCTTTTATAGCTTCTGTAAAATTCTTTATTAGACTGGTATCTATTTGTTCTGGTACAATAATAGAACCACCTAGAGATATTATGATGTATTCTTTATTGTTCATATTATAGTCCAATTGTTTTAGTTATAGTATTATGAATTTCTGGTATGGCACCTTCGCCATCTATTTCAAAGTATTGAAAGAAAGAATCAGATTTTATACTTTCAAGCATTGGAATAATAAACTTATCATATTCATTGAGCCTACTTTCTATTGCATCCTCATTATCATCCCCTCTTGCGCGAGATAGCATTCTATTTTTCACATTCTCTCTACTTACTTCTATATTAATAACAATTGGATTTTCTCTTTTTACATAAACAAGTAAATCTTTTATTATTTCAAGCTGATTAAGAGTACGAGGATAGCCATCAAAAAACAATATGGAATTTTCATCTACAATATCTATTGTACTACGAACAAATAAAGCATTTGTTAAGAAATCTGGCTGAAATTTACCTTGCTTCATACTTACGTCACGGGCTATATCTTTAACATAACCAGACTCTTTAAAAAATGCACGAAAAATATCCCCCATTACTATAGACTTAATCTGAGTATCTTTATCTTTATTAATTAAAAATTCTTTTAACAATTCTAATTGGGTTCCTTTCCCTGAGCCTGACCTTCCAACAAAAATAAATGTTTGTGGTTTATTCATATAATTTGATTATACACTAAAATGTTAATACATTAAAAAAGACCTAAATAATAGGTCTTTTTTAATACTCTCTCATTGATAATTGTGCTTCGGTTTTTTTGATTATATCGAGAACCACAGAAACTACGATCAGTAAGGCAGTTCCTCCGATAGCAAAAGCTGTTATTCCAGTTATTGCTTTTATAATAAGAGGTAATACCGCGATAACCCCAAGGAAGACTGCACCCATTGTAGTAATACGATTTAAAACAGTTGAGATATAGTCTCTTGTTGCAGAACCAGGACGGATACCAGGAACAAAAGCTCCATTCTTCTGTAAGTTTGTTGAGATTTGTTCTGGGTCAAAAGTAACTGCTGTATAGAAATAAGTAAATAGGAATACAAAGATAAAGTAAGCGGTTGCATAAAGCCATGTATTACCAACAAACCAAAGTAAACCATGAGATATAGATAATAGAATAGGACTAGTCATACTCTGCAAAGCTGTACCTATAAGCTGAGGGAATAATAAAATTGAAAGTGCGAAAATGATTGGAATAACTCCAGCTTGGTTCACACGTATAGGAAGATAAGTCTGAGTTCCACCAGAAACATGATCTCCTCGAACTTGCTTTGCGTAAGTTACAGGGACAGGGCGTTCTGCTTCTGTCACAACAACAACTCCAGCAACGATAAGTAAACCAGTAGCTAAAAATAAAATATATACTGGTAGATTTGCTATATCAAAAGTAAAGAAAAACTGTGCAACTTCTTTTGGGATAGCTGCCACAATACCAGCAAAGATTATAAGAGATACACCATTTCCAATACCAAACTCAGAAACTAATTCACCAATCCACATTATGAGTATAGAACCAGCAACTATAACAGAAAGGTTTGTAAACATACCAAATATAGACATATCTGTCATTATCCCCTGACTTCTAAGAACTGAGAGTAAAGCTAGACCTTGAACTAAAGCTAAAGGAATAGTTATCATTCTACTTATTTGATTAAATTTCTTTTGTCCTATTTCTCCATCTTCTTGATACATAGCCTTAAGACGAGGTGACATAATAGTCAAAAGCTGCATTATGATAGAAGCTGTAATGTATGGACCAACTCCAAGCATTATTATAGAAAGAGTAGAAAGACCACCACCAGAAAAAATATTCAAAACTCCAATAAATTGATTATTATTGACGAAACTTTGAAGCTTAAAAGTATCTACTCCTGGTATTGGAATAGCTGACAAAAGTCTGAAAACAATAAGAGCAGCTAGCACAAATAAAACTCTATTCCTTAGGGTTTTATCTGTAAATATCGCTTTTATTTTGTTCCAAACAATTTCCATTTTATTTTATGTTACCTCCGGCTTTTTCGATTTTTTCTTTAGCTGTTTTAGAAGTTATACAGTCAACAACTGAGATTTTTACAGTGATTTCTCCAGTTCCTAGAATTTTCACACCAGGCAATTTACCTCCAACTTTACGGATAAGATTCTTTTCAAATAATGTACCTGGATTAACAATTTCTCCTGCGGCAAATATGTTTAAAGCTCCTACATTTACTGGTGATGCCTTTGTGTTATGAGAAGCAAAACGATAACCTCTAAGCTTTGGAAGCTTTTTTATAATATCACGTATCTGAGGGCGACGCTTGTTACCAGCACGAGCTGTCTGACCTTTTCCTCCGCGTCCTGAAGTTTTACCACGAGTTCCCCCGCGACCAACTTGAGTAGCTTTCTTATTTGGATGTTTTCTTTTTAGTGTATGTAATTCCATATAATTTATTTTTTAACTTCTTCCTTTTTAACTTCTTCTTTATTAGCATCGGGAACAAATGAAGCTGCTTTAACTGCAGGTTTATCTTTGAGTTGATAAAGAGCTTTATATGCTACACGAGCGTTATTTAATTTATTCTTACTACCAGAATTAAGTTTAGCAGTTACATTTTTTATACCTCCAAGTATCAACATATCACGAACAGTACTTCCAGCAACTAATCCTTTTCCATGGTTTGGACGAATTGTTAATTTTGAACTTGCAAACTTTGCAGAAACTTCATGAAGAATAGAATTTTCTTTGTTTGTTTTTATTTTGAACATGTTCTTCTTGGCTTGACGAAGAGCTTTTGTAATAGCGATAGCTGTATCCCCTCCTTTACCAGTTCCAAGACCTATTGAACCTTTCTTATCTCCGATAGCGATAGCTACGGCGAATGTCATACGACGTCCACCTGCAACAACACGAGTAACGCGACGAATAGAAACCATCTTCTGATCAAATTCTGGCTTTGGACGTTCAAAAGAAGCGCGTGGACGGCGAGTATAACCTTCACGTCTTGCTCCAAATGCTGGCTTGCTGAAGCTCTTGTTGTTATTTGTATTTTGTTTTGGTTTTGCTGTATCCATATATTTTTATATTAAAATTTAAGACCTGCAGTTCTAGCAGAATCTGCAAGAGCCTTTACTCTACCGATGTATTTAAAACCATTACGATCAAAGACACAAGTCTTTATTCCTTTTGTAATTGCATTCTTTGCAACTTCTTCTCCTACTTTCATTGATCTCTCTATCTTTGTACCTGTTTTCAATTTTAAATCTGAAGCGGAAGAAATTGTAACACCATTTACATCATCAATGATCTGAGCATACATGTAATTATTGGAACGGAAAACAGAAAGACGAGGGCATTCTAAAGTACCCGTAATTTTTGTACGAATTTTCTTCTTTAGTCTTATTCTTTTTTCTGTTTTTTTATTTGTCATATATTTAAATCTAATTCTTAATTACGATTATGCTGCTTTCTTACCTTGTTTACGACGAATAACTTCATCTGAATAGTGGAATCCTTTTCCTTTATATGGTTCTGGTTTCTTATTTGCGCGAACCATTGCAGTAAAAGAACCAACCAACTCTTTATCTATACCTGAAACTGTAATATTATTCTTTTCTGCTGTAACTGTAAGTCCTTCTGGAATAGCAATTTTAACTGGGTGAGAAAAACCTAAAGCTAAGTTGAGACTACTGCCTACAACTTCTGATTTAAATCCAACTCCTTCTAGAAC
>JBGSQV010000084.1:0-6827 GCA_041737855.1 Minisyncoccia bacterium
GCTCGTGGACTTGATATTCCAAATGTGACACATGTTATCAACTTTGAAATTCCAGCTACTTACGAAGATTATGTTCATCGTATTGGTAGAACTGGTCGCGGAAGTCAGACAGGTGTAGCTTTAACTTTTGTAAATTAAAAATTTAAAATTATATAAAAAATAACCTCAAATTATATTTGAGGTTATTTTTTATATAGATTTTTTAATTGTAGTGTAATGATGATTTTTTTGTTATACTTAAAACATGGAAAATTTTAAATTTATATTATCTTCAACTTTTATTATACTTTTATTGGGGGGCGCTGGTTATTGGGCTTTTAATACTATAGAGTCAGGGAGTAGTCATGTTGATGCTCAAAAACAAAAAGAATTAGAACAAAAAAATCAGGACTTAGAAAAACAGCTAGCTGATCTTACTAGAGAGAATAGTTTATTACAATCAGCTCAGGATCAACAATCTCAAAAAGAACAAGATGCTACTGTTGCAGAAACACCAAAGACTCCGACAACTACTCCCACAAAAACAGCAACATTAAAATATCAAAGTCTTATAAATGAAGTACAGAAACTTGTAGATGGTAATATTTACCTAAAGCTTAAGTCTCAGGGTGCAGCTGTAGGTACACTGCAGAAATTCTTGAATATTTATAACAATACCTCTACTAAAGTTGATAATGATTATGGTCCTGGGGTTACAACTAGAGTTAAAGCTTTTCAAAAGGATCAAGGTTTACTACAAGATGGTGAAGTTGGAGTAAATACTTTCAAAAAAATGATTACTTGGCTTAAGACTAAATAGTTTAATTACAATGAGTAACATACCAATAATATTAGCAATATTTCCATTTTTGGTTTTCCTTTATTTACTATTCGTAAAAAAGTTACCATTACTTTGGACTTCAGTTATTACTCTTGGTTTATATACAATTCTTGCTATTTTTTATTGGAAAATATTTCCAAATTTTTTATACATATCTTACGGAAAAGGATTTTTTGTTGGGTTAGATATTTTTATAATTATCTTTGGAGCAATATTTTTTCTTGAAATTTTAAAAGATTTAAAAGTAATAAAAAATATATCTTATTACTTGGGTAGTATTTCAAAGGACTACAGAATTCAAATAATAATTATTGCATGGTTTTTGGAATGTTTTATAGAAGGAACGGCAGGCTTTGGAACACCAGCAGCGATCGCAGTACCTCTTTTGATGGGTCTTGGTTTACCTCCTGTAAGGGCTTTAGTTGTAGGTCTTTTGGGGAATAGTGCCCCTGGAGTCTTTGGTGCAGCTGGTACTCCTATCAAGATGGGTTTTGTTGGTCTAAATACAACTGGAGTTCCACTCATAGCATCGCTACTTAATATGGTTGGTTTTATAGTTCCAGTCTTCATGCTTTGGATAATTACGAAAGATAGAATAAATAGAAAAAAAGAATTTTTTGATGCACTACCTTTTGCAATATGGTCAGGGTTAGCCTTTGTTATTCCTTCTGTTTTATTTGGTTTTATTGGGCAAGAATTCCCATCAATCCTAGGTTCACTTACTGGTTTGATTTTAATAATAATTTCAATAAAGGTTGGATTTTTGGTTCCGAAAGAAAAATTATCACTTATCGAAGATAAGGTGGAAGAAAAATCTTCAATGTCTGCATTTAAATCTTTTTTACCTTATATTATTCTCATATTATTATTAATCTTAGGGAAAATATTTTTAGGCAACTTAGGAATGCCTCTATCGATAGGATTTAATCATACTTTTAATTTATTTAATCCTGGTTTTATTTTTATTATTTCTGGATTATTTATTATTTTAATTTGGCAAGAAAAACGTAGTATTATATCTAGTTCAATTAAAAAAGCTTTTCGTGGTGCTATCACTCCATTCTTTGTTGTTTTTTCTATGCTAGCGATGGTTCAGATAATGATAAATTCTGGTAATAATACATCGGGAATACTTTCTGCTATTAGTCTTATAACTCACGGATTTGAAACAACATGGCTTCCTTTCTTTGCTCCATTTATAGGAGCCTTTGGGGCTTTCATGACTGGGAGTGTAACTGTTTCAAATATTATGTTTGGACATTTGTTTAGTATTGCTTCCACAAACTTATCTTTGAATACGAGTGTAGTCCTTGCTCTTGGTGTAGTTGGAGCTGCAGCTGGTAATATGATAGCTCTTGCTGATATTTTGACAGCCGAAGCAGTTACAGGTTTAAAGAATTCAGAAATAGCTGTATTAAAAGGAGTCATCGTACCTTGTCTTACTTATATAGTTATAGTTGGTATTTTGGGTGTTATTCTTTCAAGGATGATATAATTTAATTATGTATATTAAAGTTAAAGTAACAGCGGGAAGTAAAAAAGAAGAAATAAAGAAAAAGAATAAAGATACTTATCTTATCTCAGTCAAAGAGCCTGCTGAAAGAAACATGGCTAATAAAAGGGTATGTGAACTTATGTCTTCTGTTTTGAGAGTTTCTGTAAAAAATATACGTATTATAAGTGGACATCAAAGCCCAAGTAAAATACTCTCAATTAATTTACCTGAAAATGTAGTATAATATAAAAGTAATATTATTAATCTAATCTAGTATAATTATATGAATATAAATATTAAAGCCACGAATATAGAGTTAACTAATAATATAAGTGATTATGTTAATAAACGTTTATCTGTAATTGAGAAGTTTATTAAAGATGAAGAAGTCCTTGTATACGCAGAAGTTGGTAAAACAACAAATCATCATAAAAATGGAGATGTTTTTAGAGCCGAATTTAATGTAGATATTTCTGGAACCAAATTCTATGCTTTTTCTGAGAAAGAGGATCTTTATGAAGCTATCGATGAAGCAAAATCTGAAATAGTTCGTAAAATTACTGATAATAAAGAAAAGAAACAAACACTATTTAAAAGAGGTGCTTTAAGTGTAAAAAAGATGCTTAAAGGTATATCTAAGCGTAATCCTCTTGACTCTAAATATTAATTTTGTTTTAAGAAGTCTTCGTAACTAATTTCTTTTTTACCTTCAGGGGTAATGCGTTTTATGATGAATAAATTATTTTCATAAATAGCTTCTTTTATTTTAATTCTTATTTTTTTATCGTGTTTTGTTATAAAAAAATATACTCCAGGCCATCCGTAGAAAGCACGGTATTTATTATAATTCTCTAATGGGTCTCCATTTAAATCTAACTCACCATCTTCTTTGTTTATTTTAGTACAATGTGAGGCCTTAGACTCATCTTGTATTTTAGGAATAATATTTTTTTCTATAATCTGAGGAATAATTTCACATAATAAATTACCACCTAGACTTATTAATTTGTCTTTGAGTTCACCCTTAGTTTCATTTATACCTATAGGTATTTCTTTTTCAGCTAAAAGTGGGCCACTATCTAGTTTGAACATCATCTGCTGAATACTTATTCCTGTTTTCATATCTCCATTTAAAATAGCTGACTCAAGAGGGGATGCACCACGATATTTTGGTAGTAATGAATAATGTATATTGATTGTTCCTAATTTTGGTGTATTTATAAGTACTTCAGGTAATATTTTTCCATAAGCAACAACTATAGATAGATCAATATCTAATTCTTTAAATTTATCAATAAAATTTTGATCAATTTTTTCAGGCTTTAGGCAAGTTATATTATTTTTCTCTGCCCAAATAGAAACATTACTTGGTTGTAAGTGTAAACCTCTTCCTGCTGGTTTGTCTGGGGAAGTTATTATTATACTGGGGATATATCCGTTAGTAAAAAGTATATCAAGTGTATCACTCGCTATGTTTGGAGTCCCTAAAAATGCAAATTTAATTTTATTTATCATAATTATTCGTTGAAAACTTCTTGTAAATCTTTAGCTTTATCTATAAAGAGTATTCCCTCTAAGTGATCTGTCTCATGTTGGAATATGTGAGCAAGTAGACCTGATCCGTCTTTTACAAATTTCTTACCAGATTCATCATAAGCTTCCACAGATGCTTTTGTTGCTCGACGAACCTTACCGTAAATAGGTCTTACAGATAAGCATCCTTCTGACATCAACTTCTTATCTTTAGATATTTTTTTTAATATAGGATTTATAAATACTAAGTCAGGTTGGCGTGGTTTGAGATATGATGATCCCTCTGTACTACCAGTTCCTCTAATGAAGTCTTCATCAAATATTCTTCCTGAGACTACAAAGATTCTTAGAGATACCCCGATTTGAGGAGCAGCAATTGCCACTCCGTCATCCTGAGAGTGTAGGGCTTCAGACATTTCTTTTAGTATTTTTTGTATTTTAGGTTTTGTTATATCAGAAACAGGAACTTCTTTTGAAATTTTCCTAAGAACCTTATCCCCATTTTGAACTATTGTAACCATTGTTTATTTTATATTTTTTATATATTCTAACAATTTAGGAAGTTTAATTGTTTCTTGTGATCTATTATTCATATCACGGAATATAACAGAATTCTCCAACGCTTCTTTTTGTCCAAATATTATCGCGTACTCCATTCCAAGTTTTTCAGCTATAGCAAGCTGTGCACCTAAGTTATCTTTTGATATAGATTGTGCTATTGCAACTTTACCTTTTCGAAGTATTTCAATAACGTTTAATGATTTTAATTTAGCATCAAATCCAAGCTGAATGAAATATATTTTAGGTTTCTTTATTATACGAGGAGAAAGTTTCGCAAACCAAGGAGCTTCAACTATTCTATCTACTCCGATAGAAATACCAACAGCGGGAATATCTTTTTTGCTGCCGAGTTGCTTACCTAGATAGTCATAGCGTCCACCACCTGTGATAGTAGTCTTTTTCCCTGTTTCTTTATCTTCTTGAACAATTTCTATAACTGTTCGGGTGTAATAAGATAATCCACGAACTAAACATTTATTTATGGAGTAGGGAATACCTGTCTCTTCTAAATATTCAAGAACCTCTTTGAAGTGTTTTTTACATGAAGGGCAAAGATGAGAAAGACTCTCCGGAGCGCTCTGATTTAATTCTATTGTTTTTTCTTCTTTTGAATCAAGGATTCTAAGTGGATTTGTTTTTAATCTCTCTCTATCAATAGCGGGAAGGAGATTGATATTCTTTTTATAAAAAGAAACTAGTTCTCGAATATAAGATGCACGGCATTCTTTATCCCCAATTGAATTTATATCAATAGAAAGATCTGTAGCTCCAGCCTCTGTGAGTATTGTCCAAGCTGTCTTTATAACAAGCGCATCAAGAATGCTTTTATCACTACCGATAACATCCATATCAAACTGCCAGAATTGACGATAGCGACCCTTTTGGGGATTATCATGACGAAATACTGGTCCATAGCTATAAAACATTACAGGTTGAGGAAGAGCTTGCATTCCATGCTCTATATAACTACGCATTATTCCAGCTGTGTGTTCTGGTCGAAGAGCTAGATGATCTCCACCTTTTGTTTTAAGAGTGTACATTTCTTTGTCTATAATATCTGTACCGATACCTATAGAAGAAGTAAAAACATCCTCACTTTCTACGATTGGAGTTTCTATTGGTTTGAATCCATAATATACAGCAATCTCTTGAGCTTTCTCAAAGAAACCTTGGAATTGATAATACTGAGCATCCATGATGTCTCTCATTCCTTTTACTGAAGCCAAGGGTCCTTTATTTGTTTTTTTCTTATCCATATTTATATTATTTAGTTTCTTTGTAATAACCTGGTAAGTAGGAAATATTACTTAAAGGGAAAAGTCTTAAATACGCTCTTCCTATTATTAGCTTAGCTGTTAATTTGGTTGAAAGAGGTTCTCCCCATGCACGAGAATCAGAACTATTATTTCTATTATCTCCCATTACAAAATATTCATCACTTTCTGTTTTGTAATCAGTTGTTGTATTGAACTTTTCATCTATGTAAGGTTCATTTAAAGTAAAACCGTTTGGATTTTCTTTGTTTATTATAGTTACTACTCCATCTTTAATTGAAATTTCTTCATTTGGTAAACCTATAATTCTTTTTATGAAAAATCTTTTTGTATCACCTGGATAGCGAAAGATTATTACTTGTCCTCTTTGGGGGGTGCCAAGCAAATAAGATAATTCGTCAACTATAAGATATTCTCCATCGTGGAAAGTAGGGAACATTGATTCTCCGCTTACTACAAATGGTTGAGCGATAAACATTCTTATAGGTATAACTATAACAAGTGCTATTACTGCAAACTTTATAAGATCCCAAGCCCCAGTCATATTCTTTTGGAATTTTGTTTTAGGTGTATTAGGAATATTTTCATTACTAATTTGATTATTATTATTTTCCATATAGTCCTTATTTTATCATACAAATAGTATTGACAGAATAGGATATGGTGTGTTGTTTTGGTAATTTGTATAAAATCATAAAAATAAAATAGTTCTTCTTTTATTTCTGCCCTTAGGTGATTCTGGTGAATCAGATATTTTCTTACTAGAAAATTCCTCGTGCTCGGGCCTTATCTCCCGATACGATTTACTAATCGGCCATCCCAAGGCATTTTAAAAGAACTATTTTATTTTTTATGATTAAGTCTTATGCTATAATAAAAAAATGATATTAATTGTTGGACTTGGAAATCCTGGTGAAGAATATAAAAGTACTCGCCACAATACAGGTAGAATAGTTTTAGAAAATATTGCAAAGAGTAATGATTTTTCTGAATGGAAAAATAATATGAAATTAAAATCTCTTTCTTCGAAGGGCGAAATACAAAATGAGAAATTTGATTTCTTGCTCCCAGAAACTTTTATGAATAATTCAGGTAATGCAGTTTGCCAAATTATTGATGATAAAAAGAAACTTAAAAATCTAGT
>JBGSQV010000086.1:0-4685 GCA_041737855.1 Minisyncoccia bacterium
TTTTAAATATAAAATAAAGACCAACAATTATGATTACTAGAGCTATGATTGATATAATTTTATGTGTTAAAACAAAACTTTTTATTTTTTGTATCATGATTTATTTAATTAATTTTTAATAGGAAACGGTAATGAATTAGGAAGAAATCTTATCAACCTAGCTTCAATCTGACCAGAAGAATTCGGAGTTCCGATAATAACTACATGATCATCTACTTTTAAATCTTTAATCTCAACAACATTTTGCATTTCACGAATTTCAGTTTTATCATTTACTAAAACAATTTTTTCTGTATTATCTTTTTCATCTAAAACTACGATAGTTGGTAATTCTACTTTTATTATTTTACCGATGGCACCATTTGCATTCGGTAGATTACCAAAACCACCAAATTCATTATCCATCATTCTGGGGCCTCTGTGAGGTAAACCAAAATTCATAACATAATTATCATTCCAGTCACGGCCAAAGGAAGCCTTTTTAAAACCAACAAACATTCCAGCTTCAAATATTAAAAATATAATAGCGAGAATACCTAAGGTATAAATAACTGCACGAAAATTTTTTGACTCTAAGGTTTTCTTTATTTTAATTTTTATTTCTTCTTTCATAATATTGATATAAATTTACGCTATTAATAATTTACTCTTAAACTGGTGCGACATTTTTTGTATTGAAATAAATAAAACAAACAATAAAAATAATGAGATCATTATACTTATAACTGGTAAAGAGTTTACAAGTGTAAGGGTGTATTCTTTCCAGTATGTGGCAATAACACCACTATCTGAAAATACTAGAGAGAGATAGTCAAAGAACCCTAACTTTGTAAACTGTTCGATGAGACTCTTGATAGAAAAAACACTTCCAGATAGTGATAATACGCTCAAAAACATATAGCTATACTTTTTGAATTTAGCTATACGATTACTCTTATATTCAATAACACTCCAAATATCACCAGAGAGTCGACTTTCTGGTGTATATGAGGATTGCTTGAATAATTTTTGTAGATTCTGTTCCACGTTTATATATACGATTAACTTACGATTTTGGTGCAGAATCTAATAAAACGAAAACAAATAGTCTTATAAAAGGGGCTTTTGAGTGAGGAAGCGAATACTTGGAGCTTCTGCAAGACCTTTTGAGATACCTTTGTAATCAAAGTATCCAAAAGGTGTACTGTTCCTGTAAGGAATGACGGAGCCTTTACTCTCGCAATTTTTTACCAAAAAAATTGAGTACCCTTTTAGAAGAGCTATTTGTTGGAGTTTTATTTTTTATATAATTTTAATAATACTTTATATCTATAATCTCTTTTAATTTTAGAATAGCTCTCCTATGATAACTTTTTACAGTATTTAGTGGTTTATTTAGCATCTTCCCTATTTCACTGAAAGTCATATCTTCTTGATAATAAAGGATAAGTACTTCTTTATAATTATACGGAATTTGGTCTAGTATATTATTCAAAAATTCTTTATCTTCGAGTTTAGCTAAAGCTTCATCGGGTAAGATAGCTTCGTCTTCTATATTATCCTCAAATTTCTCCTCTTCTTTATCCATAGCAGAAAAATTTATCATTTTCTTCTTTCTCAAATAGTCAGTAATGGTATTACGAGTAATAGTAAAAACCCAAGTTTTAAAGTTGGCTTTTTTATGATCAAACTTTTTTATATTTCTCCAAACTTTTAAGAAAACATCTTGAACTATATCATTAGCATAATCTTTCCCCACAAAACGAACAGAAAAATTATAAAGATGGGGAGTATATTTATTTATAAGCACCTTGAAAGAATCCTGATTTCCATCAAGATATTCTCGGATAAGCCGCTCATCATCTTTTTCCATTGTTATAATATACTACTAAATTATTTTTTATTATAATTCGGGTGATCTTCAGTGATAGATAGAAGATGATTCGCATATCTAGACATTGCGAAAAGTACACTTGAAAGTCTATTTAAATAAGTAATAGTGAAAATATCTATTTTCTTTATTCCATCATCTTGCACTTGAACAATTCTTCTTTCTGCACGTCTTGCAAGAGTTCTAGAGAAATCTAATTCTGCACTCAGTATACTCCCCCCAGAAACAGTAAAAGAAGTTATGGGTGGTAATAAATTACTAATTGTTTGAATAACATCCTCAATACTTTTTAAGTTTTTCTTACTAACAACAATATCTGATCCTGCAACTTGAGCCTGGATAATAAAAAGAGTTTGTTGTATATCTTGTAAAATAGAACTATATAAAATATTTTTTCTTTGGCCTGTCGTAGTTTTTAATGTAGACGGTTTATTAATTAAAATTTTTAAACCTTCAATTTCAGAATAAACTTTAACTAACCCCAAATAGGCATTGAGCTCATCGAGTGAACCTAGGGCTTCAATAATACTAGCACTCTTTGAGATCCTACCTTGATCACAATGAAAAAGAGTCGTGGTTCCATTGTCCCCTCTGCCTGTATATAGAGTATTCTTACCCGTTGAAGTAGTTTTACCTTTCATGTTTTTTATTATATCATAATAGTTTTAAACAGTTAGAGTATTGACTATTTTGAGGAATATAGTAATATAAAACTTAAAATAGTTCAATAAAATAACCTCTAAAAATGAATAGATTATGAGTAAAAATCATTCTAGCAGTACTAAAGCTACTGAAACTTCCCACATTGATGTATTATTAATATCTAATGGAAGATTTAATAAAAGAGAGTGGAGTGAACATCACAACAACATTCATCGTGAAATTCAAAAAATTTGTGAATGTGTAAAACTAAAGATGTTTCATCCCAATATTTCTTGCAAAAAAAAATTACAAGAAGAATTTGCTGTAGTAATAATTGATGGGTGCAACGCTCATTTAGCCAAACGATACCACCGGGATATCAAAGCTAAAAATGAAAAAACTATTTTCTTCTTACTTAACCCTCCTGAGAATTACAATATAGAAGGGGTAAGAATCATTGAAAATATTCAAGGAATACCATTTGGAGAAGTAGGTTAAAAAAAACTTATCTTATAATAATAAAAAAACTCGATGAACTAATTAGTTCATCGAGTTTTATTTTTTTATTTATTGTACACCCCTATCGCTTCACTTATATTTTTATATCCATCTTTTTTTAGAAGTATAACCAATTCTTTATTTATATTCCCTATTACACTCGGACCTTCATATATCATCCCTGTAATCATCTGTATGAGAGTTGCTCCTCTTTTTATTTTCTCATATGCATCAGCTCCTGTAAAAACTCCACCACAACCGATTATAATAAACCTATCTTTATACTTTTTATAAACTACACTTATCAAATTATTCGTAATCTTCTCTGTAGGCTTTCCACTAAAGTTTCCCTTTCCAGCATTTTGTATCTCCTCTTTATCAAAAGATGGATTTGTCCTATCCTTCACCAAATTTGAAAAAATGAAACCTTTTACAAATAAATATTTTTCTGCCGTCTCTACTAGAGATAATGTCTCTTCTTCACTTTTTTCTAAATACATTTTAATAAATAGTGGTTTATTGATTGAGAGTGTTTCTAATTTAGAAAGAAGCATATCCAGACCCTCTGGTATATCAAACTTAGTAACTAAATTTTCAGAATTAATCAGATTAGGGCAACTAATATTTAATTCAAAATAATCAAAATAATCTTCCTCTAATACTCTTTTAAAAGAAGATACTATATCTTCTGACATTTCATCTATGTCTTTATATTCTTTGTTTGTAGAGCCAATACTAATTCCTAAGGGTATTTTCCCGCCTCCTCGGCGGGTCGCCGAGGAGGCGACTTTATTTATCTTATTTAACACATAATCTATACCCATACTTTTGAAACCCTTATTTACAAGCAAAGATTTAGATTTTGGGAGTCTCCCAAGCATAGGGTGGGCATTACCTTCATAAGCTAGATTGGTGACTGTCCCAATAGTATGGAAACCAAAACCCACAGATGGAAGTATCTTTATAAGATCAGCATCATAATCAAAACCAGCAGCAAGTCCAATAGGATTTGTAAATGAAATATCTAAAACATTTTGCTCCAAAATATCATTTTTATAAAATAATATTTTCTTCGTGAACCATCGAAAGAAAGAGTACTGTCCCAAAAAATTACCAGTCTTTAGAAAAAAGACATGCACATCATCGGCAGGAAAAGAAAAAAGTATTGGTTTAATAATTTTTTTATAGAGGAAATTAATCATTTATTATTCTGTGGTTACACCATCAAATTCTTCATCACTACTCTCTGCTTCAATCTTAGTAGTATGTATTGTGCCATCTTTATGATGAGCTGGAGAGTACAGTGTGTACATCTTGAGACCTTGATCCCCTGCTACAACGTTATGATTTGAACCACAAGGCACGATAACAGCATCTCCATCTTTCACATCATAAACAGTATCATTTATAAAAACCTTCCCAGTACCAGACTCAAAACGAAAGAATTGATCGTTGTCAGGATGAACTTCCATTCCAATCTCTTCCCCCGCAAGTAAACTCATAAGTACAAGTTGGCAATGTTCTGCTGTATACAAAACCTTACGAAAATTATTATTCTCAGTTGTTAAATTTTCTATATTGTCTTTATATCCTTTTTTCATAATATTTATTTTATTATTAACTAATAATCCTATTATACCATTTTATACAGAAAACACCCTGATCAAAATCAGGG
>JBGSQV010000038.1:0-1910 GCA_041737855.1 Minisyncoccia bacterium
TCTTGGGTACCATAAATAGAGTTACTGCAATCTGACATATCTTTAATATACAGATCACCTTTTTCAAAACGTCGAGATGCAGTGTCTATCATTGTATTCAAAGTTTCATCACTAGCCCCCTGAGTTAAGGTTTTATAAATATTTACAGAAGTAAGTGGAGCGTACTTACTAAGTACGTTTATCTTACAAATAATCTCTAGATTATTTGTAGCTATGTTTTCTTTTCCAACATTTTTATTTATATTAAAATAAGAATTCCTTTCTGAAACAGAACCTCTAACATTAAACCATCCGAACTGCATTCCAAAATAAACAAACACAAAAACAGCACCTATAGCTGCAAATCCATATAAAAAGGTACGAATAGTATTTCGTTTTATTTTATGATAATTTATACTCATTTTATTTTTTACTTAAAATACTTTTCTTATAAGTATCTAAATGGTTAAGGGCTTCTCCTGTACCTTTCGCAACACAAAGAAGTGGCTCATCTGCGACGCGAGCTTTTACTCCAGTCCTACGATAAATCAAATCTGCTAAATTACGAAGCTGACTAGAACCACCAGTCATAATGATCCCATCATCTATAATATCTGAGGCTAGCTCTGGAGGAGTCAAAGAAAGTACATCCTTTACAGCTCCGATCATAATACGTAACTCTTTGTCGATAGCTCGAACAATCTCATTGGTAGATATCTGAGCAGTACGAGGAAGACCTTGTATATAATCGCGTCCTTTTATTGTAATAATTAATTCTTCTTCAAGAGGAATAGCAGCCCCGATTTTTATTTTTATAGCCTCAGCAGTTCTATCTCCAATAGCAAGATTGAAGGTCTTCTTTATATAGTCTGTAATAGCTTGATCTATTTTATTCCCTGCACATTTTACAGAAGTTGATGCAACAATACCTCCGAGAGCAATCACAGCTACGTCTGTAGTCCCTCCTCCGATATCCATGATCATGTATCCACGTGATTCTTGTATTGGAATACCAGCTCCTATTGCAGCTAGTATCGGTTCTTTCACAACGTAAGCATTTTTAGCCCCCGCACGAATCGCAGCTTCAACAACAGCACGACGCTCAGTAGAAGTAATCCCAGCTGGAACAGAAACCATAACGTCTGGTTTAAATAAATTATATTTTCCTAAAGCTTTATTTATAAAGTAACGAAGCATTGCTTCTGTGACTCTATAGTCAGCTATAACACCATCTTTCATAGGACGGTAAACGATTATACTTTCGGGAGTTTTTCCTATCATATCTCGAGCTTCATTTCCTATTGCTAGGATAGTATTGTCTTGTTCAGAAACAGCAACAACAGAAGGTTCATTTAAAACAATACCCTTATGTGGAATATAGACCAAAGTATTGGCCGTGCCTAAATCTATTCCTAATTTTTTTGAAAATATAGCCATATATACCATCTCAATATAACATATAATTACTAATTTATAAATTGTGCCTAATTCCCATCTATATGATACGATATAGATATGTATATCGCTACTGTTATACCACTTGCAAAAGGTTCTCAAAAAGAATATCTTTCTTATTTTTCGGCTATCGATATTCCACTTGGGAGTATAGTTTCTATTCCTGTTCGATCTAGAACCATAGATGCAATTGTTATAAATATCGAGGAAGCTCGAAATATCAAATCTGACATAAAGAATGCTAGTTATCAACTTAAAAAAATAATTAAGATAAAAGGCGACTCGCCTTTCAATAAAAGTTTTTTTGTTGCATGTCAGAAATTAAAATATTATACAGTTGGCAACACTGGTTCTATTATCAAATCTTTATTACCAACTGATCTAATTTCAAATATAACTAACCTCAAAAAAGCACAAATAATTGAAGACCTGTCTGCGCAGGCAGGAGAAAATACAGAAAATATTAAACATGAAAA
>JBGSQV010000105.1:0-2110 GCA_041737855.1 Minisyncoccia bacterium
ATGTTATCTGTCCAAAAATAAATGAACAAGACGATGAAGAGAAAATAAAACTAGATGTGAAGTCTGTTACAGCTGAAGCAAAAAGACTAAAGAAAGATATTTTTCCAAATTATAATATCGATATAATGCACAGTAAAATGACCAAAGAAAAGAAAGAAAAAGTCATGCATGATTTTTATGAACACAAGATAGATATCTTAGTCTCAACCTCTGTGATAGAAGTCGGAGTTAATGTCCCAAATGCAACTTCTATTATTATTGAGGGAGCTGAACGTTTTGGACTCGCCCAACTTCACCAACTTAGAGGTAGAGTCATCCGATCAAATGACCAGTCTTACTGTTATTTATTTGCGGATGCAAAAACTGACAAAACTATGGATAGACTTAAAGCTCTCACAAAAGCAGCTAATGGTTTTGAACTCGCAGAACTTGATCTATCTCTTCGTGGAGCAGGATTGCTCTCTGGAGACAAACAATGGGGTATTACAGATATTGGTATGGAAGCAATGAAGAATATAAAAATGGTAGAAGCAGCTAGAAGTGAATCTATACATATAATAGAGAATGATATTGATTTAAAATCTTCCCCTCTTTTATCTACAACCTTAGCTTCAAAAAACATTAAATTGCATTTTGAATAATCTAAAAAATAAGGTAATATATCTATGCTAATCAATATCCGCCCTTAGCTCAGTTGGTTAGAGCGCAGAGCTTATACCTCTGATGTCCTAGGTTCGAGTCCTAGAGGGCGGACAAGCGTTTAAAAATCTCCCCTGCGGGAGATTTTTAGCTTGTACGAGGCGGAGTGATGTTTTGTCAGTAGGCAAAACCACGAGCCGGGGTCGCGAAAATTCTGAGTGACGACGAAGAATTATTTGTGACGACAATTATCCGTTTTTTATTTAATATCTTCTTTCTTCTTAGGAATTATCCCACTTGCGATTATAAGCTCATTATATTCTTTCTGCTCCAGAGTTTCTACTTCTACAAGTTTTTTGGCAATTATATCAAGTACACTTCTCTTTTCAGATAATATTCTTTTTGCTTCAGCAAAAGAATTATTCATAATTTTTGAAACTTCACTATCAATAAGAGCACTAACTCTCTCAGAATACTCTTTATCATTTACTCCTTGTCCAAACATTGTACGTCCATCATCACTCTCAAGGGCTATTGGACCGATCTCTTCACTCATCCCCCATCGAGTAACCATGGCACGAGCAAGATTGGTGGCAACTTGTAAATCATTTGATGGACCAGTTGTAATATCTCCAAAGACCATTTCTTCAGCAACATATCCACCGAGTGACATTGTTATATCATCAAGAAATTCTTTTTTACTTTGCAGCTTGCGCTCTTCAAGAGGAAGCTTTAGTGTGTAACCTCCTGCACGTCCGCGAGAAACAATAGAAACTTTATGAACTGGATCTGCATAAGGAAGCACCGATGATACGAGTGCATGTCCTGCTTCATGATAAGCAGTAATTTCTTTTTCTTTCTTGGAAAGTAAATGACTCTTTCTTTCTGGACCCATCATAACTTTCTCTATAGAACGAATAAGATCAAATTGAGAAACTTTCTTCCTGTCTTCACGAGCGGCAAGTATTGCACCTTCATTCATAATAGAAGACAAATCTGCTCCAGAAAAACCAGGCGTACGCTCTGCGATAACTTTCAAGTTCACGTCTTCAGCAAAAGGTTTCTTAGCAGAATGAATTTGTAATATTTCTTCACGATCAGAACGATCAGGTAGATCGAGAGTTACCCTTCTGTCAAAACGCCCAGGACGAAGAAGAGCTGGATCAAGAACATCCCCTCTATTTGTCGCAGCCATAACTATAACTTTTTCATTTGGTTCAAAACCATCCATTTCAACAAGAATCTGGTTTAGAGTTTGCTCACGTTCATCATTTCCTCCTCCTACACCAGTACCACGTACTCGCCCTACTGCATCTATCTCATCGATAAATACTATTGAAGGAGCTGCCTTTTTTGCCATCTTAAATAAGTCACGTACACGTGAAGCACCAACTCCAACGAACATTTCTACGAATTCAGAACCAGATAAATGAAAGAATGGCACAGCTGCTTCCCCAGCTACTGCACGAGC
>JBGSQV010000029.1:0-1930 GCA_041737855.1 Minisyncoccia bacterium
CCTCCTTTTAGAACAGGACAAATAAGGTCGATAACCTTGATACCAGTTTCAAGTATTTCAACCTTTGTTGATTGAGATACGAAGCTTGGGGCTTTACGGTGAATCGGAAGAGTATCATTGTTTTCTTTCAATGGTTGTCCATCTATAGGTTCTCCTAAAACATTAAACATTCTTCCTAGAGTAACTCCTCCCACAGGGACAGAGATAGGTAGACCTGTATTTATAACTTCCATTCCACGAGAAAGTCCATCTGTTGAGTCCATCGCAACAGAGCGAACAGTGTTTTCTCCGATATGTTGCTCAACTTCAATAACGATAGTTTTACCATTATTATCTACAGTTAGAGAACTATAAATATCTGGTACACCACCTTCGAAGGCGACGTCTACGACTGGACCAATTATTCTTTTTATTATACCTGTTGTTTTCATAATTTTTCTTCGACTCGCCATAGCTTTATGCAAAGGCGGTTTTACTAATATTAATAATTTTTTAATAATTTAATTTTCACTTGCTGCCATACCTCCACTAATTTCCGATATTTCTTGAGTTATTCCAGCCTGACGAGCTTTGTTAAACACAAGAGTTAAGTCATCTATCATTTCCCCTGCGGCTTCATTTGCATTTTTCATTGCGACCATTCGAGAGGATTGCTCTGAAGCATTTGATTCAAGGAACATTTGGTATATTTGCATTCTGATTAATTTTTCGGCCAGCGTATCAAGTAACATTTTTGTATCTCCTTCAAATAAGTATGGTATTTGTGTTTTATCTAATGGTTTTCCTTTTTCTTTAGATAATTCTTTCAAATCTTCACTTATTATTTCTTTTAATTCTTCTTTTGAGATAGGTAGTATTTTTCTTATCTCTGGTTTTTGAACTAATGCTGAAACAAAATCTGTATAAGCAATATATATATTAGAATATTTTCCTTCCTTAAATTCATTCATCACATGGATTGAGAGTGGAACAATATCACGAAGAGATACACTTTCAGGCATCTCTGTGAAGGAAGCTTTAATGTTTTGTCCTATTCTGCGCATTGCATCATCTCCCTTTTTACCAATAGTGATAATATCCACATTCTGTTTACTAGTATCTGTTCTAATAGCATTCATAACCTTTTTGATTACTTGTGAATTGTACCCACCACAAAGTCCACGGTTTGAAGTTATTATTATAATTAAATTTTTATCTACTTTATTATTTTCTGTAAAAAATTCATGCTTAACATCATCTAGTCTTTCTGATAGTGATGTTAAAAGCTCCCAAGAATAAGAAGAGTAAAGACGAGATGCTAAAGTTTGAGAAATAGCACGCTTCATTTTTGAAGCAGCGACAAGCTCCATCGCTTTCGTGATTTTCTTTGTACTTTTCACACTTTTTATTCGTCTTTTAATTTCTTTTGTACTTGCCATATTTATTTAACAAATGATTGTTTGAAATCTTCTATTGCTTTTACTAATTCTTTCTCACCTTCATCTGTCCACATTTTTGTTTCAGTAACTTCTTTATAGAAAATTTTTGCATAACTACGAGCATATTCTATAAGACCTTCTTCGAATGATTTGATTTGATCAACAGGAATACTATCTAGGAATCCTTTTGTAAGAGAGTATAAGACTACAACTTGATCCTCTGTTTTTACAGGAGAATACTGAGGTTGCTTAAGAACTTCAACCGCACGCTTACCACGTTCTAGTTGATTCTTTGTCCCTTCATCAAGATCAGAGCCAAATTGTGAGAATGCTTCAAGTTCACGGAATTGAGCAAGATCAAGTTTCAAAGTTCCAGAAACTTTTTTCATAGCTTTAATCTGAGCAGATGATCCTACACGTGAGACAGAAAGACCAACGTTTACAGCTGGGCGAATACCTTTATAAAAAAGATCTGTTTCAAGGAATATTTGTCCATCAGTAATTGAAATAAC
>JBGSQV010000030.1:0-2744 GCA_041737855.1 Minisyncoccia bacterium
TGATTTTCATCTCTTGCAGTTTGAGGAATTTACTAAAATCAAGACATCGTCTATGAAAATACTTTTACCATTCTCAAATGAAAAATGGAACAATATTTGCAGGAGGAATACCTTACTTCATTTCTCTAAAAGAAGAGAATAATTTTCTTCTTGATTACAAATCAATACCAGAAGATATTGCAGCTAAAGCAAAAATTATTTGGATCAACTACCCAAACTCCCCTACTGGTGTTTGTGCAACTCGTGAATATTATGAGGGTCTCATAGACTGGGCACATAAAAATGAGATAATTATAGCTGCAGATGAAGGCTGCTACATCGATACTTATTTCGACAAAAAACCTATTTCAATATTGGAATTAGATAAAAAAGGAATAATTACCTTCTATTCTCTTAGTAAAAGAAATAATATGACTGGCTATAGAATCGGATGGGTTGCTGGAGATATAGAAATAATAAATAAATTTAAAAAATTAAAAACAAATATAGATTCTGGAACTCCAGACTTTATCCAAGCTGGAGCCATTGCTGCACTTAATGATGAAGTACATGCAGAATCAATGCGTGAAGAATACAGAGAAAAAAGGAATATCATGCTCGATGCATTTAAAGAAGCCGGATGGCCAGAACCCAAAAGTGAAGCAACTTTTTATCTATGGCTTAAAACTCCTTCAAATATGAACTCTCTAGAATTTGCAAAAGAACTCCTATCTAAAGAGCTTGCAATAGTAGTCACTCCAGGGGCTTGGATTTCTGATATAGATAAAGATGGATTTAATCCAGGAGACAATTATGTAAGATTTGCACTTGTGCCATCTCTGTCTGATGTAAAAAAAGCAGCGGAAAGAATTAAAAAATTCTACAGTAAAAAATAATGAGCCATCTCGCAGGATCGAACTGCGGACCCCGTCTTTACGAAAGACGTGCTCTACCAACTGAGCTAAGATGGCTTTTGAGCCGTCAGTGAGAATCGGACTCACGGTCTCTGTCTTACCAAGACAGTGCTTTACCACTAAGCTATGACGGCTAAAACAATTTTTACTAAAAATGTTCGGGCTAAAAATTAAATATAATATTTATACTACTATAATAAGCTTATATTTTCAATTTGCAAAATAAGGGTTTCTTTGTTATAATATTACTTTATATAGCGGGGTAGAGAAATGGTATCTCGTAAGGCTCATAACCTTAAGACGGTCGTTCGATTCGACCCCCCGCAACAAGTAGGCGTGTGACAAGCCATAAACTATGTCCCAAGCTGAAAATGTCGGCGTAGCTCAGCTGGTTAGAGCGCGGGACTCATAAGCCCGAGGTCGGAGGTTCGAGCCCTCCCGCCGACACAGTAGAGTAGATATTTTATCTATTTTATGATAAATTGATAGTGGTTATTTGCAGTTGTAGCTCAACTCAATTAAAATATAGCGAGCACCCGCTTTTGCGGACGTTAAAAAGTTAATTGATAGAGTTATGTATTTAATAAGTATGCAGTTGTAGCTCAACTGGTTAGAGCACCCGCCTGTCACGTGGGAGGTTGAGGGTTCAAGTCCCTTCGACTGCGCATAAAATAATAAAACCCCTTAAAGGGGTTTTATTATTTTATATAACTCTCAACTCTTCAAAAAAGTTTTGAAACATTCTTATTACCCTGCGTCCTTCTACTTGAGTGAGTGAGAAATCAGAACCTTCATGTGCAATTTGATTACGAACCAAGTGTCCATCCCAAGCATCTTGGATATTCCTATAGCCACTTTCTTTTGCAGCTTCTAATAGTTCACTTACAGTTGCACCAGATAAACCTTTCTCTCTCAGGTTCTCTTCAAGCATAGAGTCAGCTTCTATGATTGCTACCCTCCAATCAGAATCATTAGGGCTTTCAATCAAAGTTTGAACATAGTGCCATCTAGGATTTGCATTACGTTCTATTTCTTGTTGTTTTAAAAGAGCTGAATGAATTTCATGATTAATTTCATCTTTATCAAATATCTGAATCTCAACCATTCGGACAAGAGAGAAAATTATAATAGCAATAAAAATCATCGACAGTAAAGCTGATATGACACCAGCCACTGACCATGTATGAGAATCTTTTAAAAAGTTAAATACTGGTGTTGCATACTCAGCTATTCTGCTGAATACATATTCAACATTCAAATACTCTGGAGTAAAAAGGGGTTTATCTATAACTGATTGTACTGTTGGATTCATACTTACATTATACCTTGTAGTAAGACTTTAATAAAGTTCTAAAAAAGACTATACTAATTTTTCAAAATCTTTACCAATAGTAAAGAGAATATCCTCTCTTAAAAATGGTGCCATTATGTGGAGACCAAACGGTAGTCCTTCATTGTTTTTACCTGAAGGAACAGAAATAGCAGGAATACCTGCAATATTTGCAGGAACAGAAAATAGATCAGATAGATACATACTAATAGGATCTTCTAATTTTTCTCCAAATTTGAATGGCATTACAGGAGAAGTAGGAGTTATTATAGCATCAACCTCAAGGAAGATGTTTGTTAATTCTTCTTTTATAGCCTCTCGAACCTTTATAGCAGTATTATAATATGCATCATAATAACCATGAGAAAGTATGTAAGTTCCAAGAAGTATTCTTCTGAGAACTTCTTTCCCAAAACCCTTTCCACGACTCTTTATATAAACATCGTAAAGATTTTTACCATCTTCGTGTAAACCATAACGCATACCATCATAACGAGCCAAGTTACTAGAAACCTCTGCTG
>JBGSQV010000060.1:0-5293 GCA_041737855.1 Minisyncoccia bacterium
GGATTTGGTAATTTCTCACTACGTATATAAATGATAGCATCACGAATTTGTTTTAAGCTTGGATCAAATATTTCTCTATCCTCAAAATATTTTAAAACTCCAGGATAATTAGGAACAACCGGCATGACTTTAAGAAGTCTATATGTAACAGAAGTTATAATATATTTACCTTTTGCTTCATTTTTAAATATACTATCCCTATATCCAAAATTACAGTCCATATTAGAAATATTTAAAAAATTACCTTTTTCTATATCAAAAACCTCAACATCTTTTATGGTATCTTTTACTTCAGTCCCATAAGCTCCTATATTCTGTACAGGACTAGCCCCCACAGTCCCAGGGATAGCAGAGAGAGCCTCCAATCCAGAAAGATTCATCTCTACGGTTTTTGCAACAAATTCATCCCAAACCTCACCAGAAGAGACCTTTATATCAGTATGAGTATCATCTTCTTCTGTAACTTTAAATCCTTTAATTAAAATCTTTACAGCGACAACATCAAGAACTCCGTCAGAAAAAACAATATTTGATCCACCACCTAATATAAAGAGAGGAATATCTTTCCCAGTTTTTTTATTTAGGTCTTTTGTAAAATTATAAATATCCTTTAAATCATCTTTATTATTAAGTTCTACAAAATAACGAAATTGTCCGCCAATTTTTAAAGTTGAATAATTTTTGATATCCACATATTCTTCTATCTTATACATCTTGCAATTATATCATATATGAGATAAAATGTTAAGTATGAAAAAACAAACAGAACTACAAAAAATAGGTAATTTTATCAAGGATCTCAGGGAGAAGCGTGGTATGACTCAAGGTGCATTTGCTAAAGAACTAGAAACTTCTCAGTCAGCTGTTGCTCGCATGGAAAAAGGAGAACAAAATTTTAGTACTGAATTACTTGGTAAAATAAGTAGAGTATTAGAACACCAAATAGTATCTATAAATAATTCAATAGACTTCCAGATCAATGGAGGGAAAAAACTTCATGGAAGTATTAAAACCAATTTTTCTAAAAATGGATCCGTTGGTTTACTTTGTGCTTCCCTTCTAAACAAGGGTAAAACTACCCTTCATGGTATAGCTCGAATAGAAGAAGTTTATAGAGTTATAGAAATACTTGAAAGTATAGGGGTCTCTATAAAATGGATTGATAATAATTCTCTTACAATAGTACCACCAGCCCATTTTAAAATGGATAAAATAAACATTGAATCAGCAATAGCAACTCGATCTGTAATAATGCTTATAGGTCCATTAATACACATACTTCCATCATTCTCTATTCCTCATGCTCAAGGTTGCAAGCTTGGTAAGAGAACAATATCAGCACATACATATGCTCTCGAGGATTTAGGAGTAAGAATAAAAACCACAAATAATGCTTATCAAATAGAATCTAAAAAAATAAAAGGTGGAAGTATTGTGATGTATGAAGCTGGAGATACTGCATGTGAAAACATAATAACAGCAGCAGCAAGGATAAATAGTAAAACTACCATATCGTTCGCAAGTGCAAACTATATGGTTCAAGAAGTATGTTTTTTCCTTGAAAAACTTGGAGTAAAAATTGAAGGGATAGGAACATCAACTCTTATAATCCACGGAATAAAAGATATAAATATGGATGTTGAGTACTCAAATAGCGAAGACCCTATCGAATCCATGATGTTCATTTCTGCCGCAGTTATGACAGACTCCGAGCTTAAGATAACTAGATGCCCTATTGATTTCCTTTCTCTTGAGCTTGAGAAATTAAAAAGAATGGGGTTAAAATATAAAACTCTTAAAAAATATAAATCATACAATGGAAAAACTAACCTGGTAGATTTACAAATTCTTCCATCTAATTTGAAAGCACTTGAAGATAAGATACACGCAAACCCATATCCAGGAATAAATATGGACAACCTACCATTCTTTGTACCTATTGCTATAAAAGCAAAAGGTCAAACAATGATTCATGACTGGGTATATGAAAATCGTGCTATATATTTTATGGAATTAAATAGATTAGGAGCAAATATTACTCTAGCTGATCCACATCGTGTATATATCCAAGGTGGCACACCATTAAAACCAGCTCAAGTAGTTTGCCCTCCTGCTCTACGCCCTGCAATGATAATACTTATAGGAATGCTTGGAGCAAGTGGTACTTCTATACTTCGAAACGTATATATGATCAACCGTGGTTATGAGGAAATAGCTGAACGTCTAAACTCTATAGGCGCAGATATAAAAATATTAAAATAAAAAAATAAAAACCCTTACTAAGTAAGGGTTTTTATTTTTAATCGGTTGGACCGATTTAAGCTATATTTTAAAAGCTTTTTTACCCAAGAATATTGCTTTAGAACCAAGAGATTCTTCGATTCTAAGAAGTTGATTATATTTAGCAACTCTCTCGCTTCTACAAAGTGATCCAGTTTTTATTTGACCAGTTCCAAGACCGACAACAAAGTCAGCTATGGTTGTATCTTCTGTTTCTCCTGAACGGTGAGATACTACTGAAGTGTACCCTGCACTCTTTGCCATTTGTATGGCTTCTATAGTTTCAGTTATTGTTCCAATTTGATTTAATTTAATCAAGATAGAATTTGCTGATTTCTTTTCAATACCCGTAGATAATCTTTTTATATTTGTAACAAATAAATCATCTCCAACTATTTGGATTTTCTTTCCAAGCTTTTTTGTCATAAGAGACCAAGCACTCCAATCATCTTCAGCAAGACCATCTTCTATAGAAACTATAGGGTACTTATTTACCCATTTTTCATAAAAAGATACCATTTCTTCACTTGTTAATACCCTCTTTTCTGTATTCAAATAATATTTGCCATCTTTATATATTTCACTTGCAGCTGCATCGATAGCAATACTTATATCCTTACCTGGAGTATAACCAGCAGTTTTAATAGCTTCTAGAATTATTTCAATAGCTGATTCATTTGTTGGTAGTGATGGAGCATATCCACCTTCATCACCAACTGAAATATTTAATTTTTTGGATTTTAGAATTTTCTTTAATTCATGAAATACTTCAGAACCCCACTGAAGAGCTTGCTTAAATGACTTTGCCCCAATAGGCATAATCATAAACTCTTGAATGTCTGTAGAATTTTCAGCATGACTTCCACCATTTAAAATATTCATCATTGGTACTGGGATATATACATCTTTTGTTTTTGATATATCTTTAAAGTATTTCCAAAGTGGTTTATTCTCAGATACAGCTTTTGCTTTTGCAAAAGCGATAGATACTCCGAGGATTGCATTTGCTCCGAGCTTTCCTTTATTTTCTGTTCCATCAAGTTCAATCATAGCCAAATCTAAACTCTTTTGATTCCAGACCTTTCCTTTTATTTTTTTAGCAATTTCAATATTTACATTTTCTACTGCATTAAGAACACCCTTGCCTCCATATCTCTTTTTATCTCCATCACGTAATTCTACTGCTTCGTGAGATCCAGTAGATGCACCAGAAGGAACACCCGCTCTTCCAAAAGAACCATCTGATAGAGTAACTTCTACTTCAACTGTAGGATTACCCCTTGAATCAAGTATTTCGCGAGACCAAACCTTTGTAATTTTAACTTCTTTTTTATCCATATATTTTTTAAATAATTAATAATTTATATTGTTTCTATCATTACCATATTGGTAGAACAACTCTTTTTTCCAAAAGGTATTCCACCTGTAATAATAACATTGTCGCCCTTTTTTGCTATTTTATTCTTTATACAATACTCCTTAACATATTTTAATACATCAGGAAATATTTTAAAGTCAGGAGCTAGAACTGGCACACAGCCAAAAGATAAACATAATTGATTGGCTGTTACTTTGTTTGGAGTAAGAGAAAGTATCATTTGTGTTGGCTTATAACGAGAAACCATTCTAGCTGTATAACCAGTATCAGTAAGTGCTATTATAGCGAGAGCATTTACATCCTCTGCTGTTTTAACCACTGCCTCTGTAATAGAATCTGTAACACCTCTTTCACGATCATCTCTCTTTGTATGTTTTATTTTTCTTTCAGGATAATTATGCTCAATTTCAAGAGCAACTTTTGACATCAAATTAACTGCTTCTACTGGATATTCCCCTAAGGTTGTCTCTTCTGAGAGCATTATTGCATCTGTCCCATCAAGTATTGCATTTGCAACATCTGATACTTCAGCACGGGTAGGAACAGGAGATTTGATCATTGATTCAAGCATTTGAGTTGCTGTAATTACAATCTTTCCCGCATCATTACATTTCTTAATAATCATTTTTTGTATCATAGGAACTTTCTCTGCTGGAACTTCAACAGCGAGATCTCCACGAGCAACCATTAACCCATCACAAAGATCTAATATTTCATCAATATTCTCTACAGCTTGTGGTGTTTCTATTTTTGCTATTATTTTTGCTTGAGACTTCCTTTTATTTAAAATATTTCGAAGTTCTGTAACATCCTTTGGTTTTCTTATAAATGAAAAAGCAAAAAAATCTACTTTATTTTTCAAACCAAATTCAATATCTTTAATATCTTTTTCCGTTAGGCAACTCACAGATAATTCAGAATCTGGAAGATTCACACCTCTTCTTCCTTTTGTAGTACCACCAACCATTATTTTACAAAGAACTTCATTTCCTTTCACACTTACAACTTCAAATCTTTTCTTTCCATCATCAACCATAATCTTATCTCCTTTCTTAACTTCTTTAGCAAACAAAGGATAGTTTATAGAAACTTTTTTCTCATCTCCAACTATTTTATCTGTTGTAATTGTAATATTGTCCCCTTTCTTAAGTTCAACTGTCTCTTGATAAAATTCTCCAAGACGAATCTTTGGGCCTGAAAGATCTTGCATTATAGCTCCATTCATACCAGTAGAAGTCATGGCCTTACGGAAATTATCTACCTTTTCTTGGTGTTCCTTAAAATCTCCATGAGAGAAATTTAAACGAACTACATTAAGACCTGCCTTTAAAAGCTTTTCTAGCATCTCTTTGGATGAAGTAGCCGGGCCTATGGTTGCTACAATTTTTGTTTTTTTAATCATATAAAATTACCTAATTATTAATAATAAAAGTTAAAGGTACAGGCTATTATAGCATTTTTTTCTGATTCTAAAAATTTAGATATTCTTAATTTCCAAACACATAAACATAGGAATTTCTTTGCGGGCTTTGTCTTCAGCTATTTGGCGAGGACCAGTGCCACTTTGTTTATGAGATATCCATTCTTCAAGACGCGTAATAGCAAAACTATTTTTAGAAAATAATTTCATATAAT
>JBGSQV010000074.1:0-13244 GCA_041737855.1 Minisyncoccia bacterium
GTGGTGATAGAGAGTTTAGGAGAAGTTTCTCAACTTATTTAAAGAAAAGTTTAAATTCAAGTGAGAAGAAAATAATAAATAATTTAAAATTGGTTGATTCTAAAAAAGATGTGTTGATTCAACTTGCAGATATGACAGCTGGGAGTGAATTTAGATATTTTGAATATGAAAATTTAAAATCAGATTTTAGTAATTATAGAAATATAATAAAAAGAAAAATTGAAGACGAATGGAAATTTAAATAAAAAGAAAAACCCAAAAGGGTTTTTCTCCAGATTATTTCCTATGTTGTTTTATCAACCACGCCACCATCCGGTAACAGTTCGGTAAATAATCTTTTGTATTCGTATTATACTACAAAACACAAGTAAGTACAATAGTTATACACAAGTATAAATACGCGAATTCATACATATATTTTATAAGCTTTCTTGACACTACCTATTAGGGGGGGGTAGAATGAGGGTATTAGAAATAATTTCAAGTAAAATTTATGGAAGGATTGAATAAAAATGAAGAAGTAAAAAAAGAAATAAACATTTTAAGTCAAGAGGAATATAATCAAAAATTGAAAGAAATTCAAAATGAGATAGATGATAGTAATGGTTTAGCAAGTGACGAGAATATGTTAAAGGTGTTCCTTAAGGGCAATAAGTTTAAAAGCGAAAACATGACGAAAGAAATGTTTGAACAGTTTGAACATAATAAAATTATAGAGAAAAATCAAGCTCTTTTGACGGAACAGGAAAAGGAAATCATAAAAAGAGAATATTAGTTCTTAAAAAATCCCGCATATGCGGGATTTTTTAATAGTTATTTTTAAATTTTCTATAGGCATAATCTACTAGAGGTTAAACCTCTTGGAGCATTTGAGGTTTAACCTCTTTAGATCCCTTTAAAAATTTAGAACCAAAATGAAACTAAGATAGGAACAAGTATCAAAGCAATGATATTTAAGATTTTAATCATTGGGTTGATTGCTGGACCTGCTGTATCTTTGTAAGGGTCTCCAACTGTGTCTCCAGTAACTGCTGCTTTGTGAGCATCACTACCTTTACCACCGTGGTTTCCTTCTTCAATATATTTCTTTGCATTGTCCCATGCTCCACCACCTGAAGTCATTGAGATAGCTAGGAATATTCCTGTAACTATTGATCCTACTAGAAGTCCACCTAGAGCAACTGGACCAAGGATGAACCCTACAGCGATAGGAGTAAGTACTGTGATAAGAGCTGGAAGAATCATTTGCTTGATAGCATCTTTTGTTACGATATCAACACAAGTTTTGTAATCTGGTTTTCCTTCTCCTGTCATTATTCCTTTTATCTCTCTAAATTGTCTGCGAACTTCTTCAACAACTTTTCCTGCTGTTTTTCCTACAGCTTCCATGCATAGTGCACTGAAGTAGTAAGGAAGTAATCCTCCTATAAGAAGGCCTGCGATAACTAGTGGGTTTGAAAGGTCGAAGCTAAGTGCGTGTCCTGCATTTGTGAATTCTTGTGTATAGGATGAGAATAGAACAATGGCTGCAAGTCCAGCTGAACCGATAGCGTAACCTTTTGTAACTGCTTTTGTTGTATTTCCAACTGCATCGAGTGGATCTGTGACGTTACGAACTGCTTCTGGAAGTTCTGCCATTTCAGCGATACCACCAGCGTTGTCTGTTATTGGTCCAAATGAATCGATAGCAACTATGATTCCCGTTAGAGAAAGCATAGACATCGCAGCAACTGCTACTCCGTATAAACCTCCGAAATAATAAGAACCTAAAATTCCAGCAACAATTGAAATTAATGGAAGAGCTGTAGACTTCATGGAGATTGCAAGTCCTTGAATTACGTTTGTTCCATGACCTGAAGTAGAAGCTTGAGCGATTGATTTTACGGGTGAGTGTTTTGTAGAAGTATAATATTCAGTTATAACAACTATCAAAGCAGTCACAATGATTCCTATAAGAGCACTCATATATAATGCGTTTACACTATATATTGTTTGTCCAGCCATCAGCCATTTTGTAATAGGATAAAATGCAATTGCAGAAATTATTCCTGAAGCAATTAATCCTTTATACAAAGCACCCATAATATTTTCTTTTTTACCAAGTTTTACAAACCATGTTCCTATAATAGAAGATAGTATTGAAACTGCACCGATAGCAAGAGGGTATATGATTGCATTATCAAAACCAGAGAATACTAGAGAGCCTAGAAGCATAGTTGCGACAGATGTAACTGCATAAGTTTCAAATAAGTCAGCAGCCATACCCGCACAGTCTCCTACGTTGTCTCCTACGTTGTCTGCAATAACTGCAGGGTTACGAGGATCATCTTCTGGAATACCAGCTTCAACTTTACCTACAAGGTCAGCTCCTACATCAGCAGCTTTTGTAAAGATACCACCACCGAGACGAGCAAAGACTGAGATCAAACTTGCTCCGAATGAAAGTCCAATAAGAGCTTTCACATCGTTTGTTAATAAGTAAAATACTGTAACACCAAGTAATGCAAGACCAACAACAAGAAGGCCAGTAACTGTTCCTCCTTTGAAGGCTACATCTAAAGCCTGTTTTAATCCTTTCTTTGCTTCTTCTGTTGTGCGTACATTTGCACGAACTGAAACGTTCATACCTATGTATCCTGCAAGAGCAGAAAGTATAGCTCCGAAAATGAAACTAACAGCCATCATCCAGCCTAGCATTGGTACGAAACCAATGATTAGGAAAAGAACAACAGCGATAACACCGATTGTTTTATATTGACGATTAAGGTAAGCCTTCGCACCTTCTTGAATAGCTTTTGCTATTGCTTGCATTTTTGCATCACCTGTACCTTTCTTTAATACAACACGTATTAAGAATAGACCATACAATATTGCAATAACCGAAGAAACAAGAGCAAAAATAATAAATGGATTCATATGTTTATTTTTTTTAAATTAATAATTAAGTTCGAAACAAATCTTTTCAAGAAAAAATGTCTGGCCGAGCTTCTATCTTCAAAGAAGAATATTTGGCGAGGAGATCCGAGGACTTTTTTGTTGATAAGATTTGTGAAGAACTATACCTAATAAATAAAACTTACTTTTTACGCTTCAGTACCGTCATCGACAATACCATCATCTAACAAATCTTCACTTTCTTCTTCCTTTTTTTCATCTCCTTCTAAACTTTTAATATCGATTCTCCATCCTGTAAGTTTTGCAGCAAGGCGAACATTTTGTCCTCCCTTACCAATCGCAAGTGAAAGCTGATCATTGGCTACTTCAAGCACGGCCTTATGTTCAGTTTCATTTACTTCGATACGGATTACATTTGCTGGAGATATAGCACTTGCGATATATGTCTCAGGATCAGGTGACCAAGGGATAATATCTATTTTCTCACCATTGAGTTCACTCATAACTGTAGTAACACGAACTCCCTTCTGTCCAACACAAGAACCAACTGGGTCTACGTGTTCATCGTTTGAGAATACTGCAATCTTTGAGCGACTTCCTGCTTCACGAGCGATTGATTTTATTTCAACTACACCTGATGCGATTTCTGGAGCCTCCATTGAGAATAGTCCTTCTATAAGTTCTGGATGAGTACGTGAGAGTTTAAGATTTACTCCACGAGGAGTTTCTTCTACTTGGTATAGGTATGCACGAATGCGTTCCCCCCTTTTGTAAAATTCTCCTGGAATTTGTTCTTCTGGAAGAATTATTCCTGTTGCACGATTGAAATCGATATAAACTATACCTCTCTCAACTTTTGAAACGAAACCATTTATAATTTCTCCTTCTTTTGTTCCATATTCTTCGATAATAGCACCACGTTCTGCTTCACGAATCTTTTGGATTATGACCTGTTTTGCTGTTTGTGCAGCAATACGTCCGTAATCATCTTTGTTTTCAAGTGGGAAGATAAGCTCTTCTCCTGGTTTTACATTTCCTTTAATTTTTTTAGCGTCTTCTATTAGAATGTGATGTTCTTCGTTGAAGCGGACTCTTTCATCATCTTCGGCAATTTCCTCTTCTTCATCATCTTCTTCTGTCATACGAACTAAAGTATCATCGACGGCAATCTTGATCTGGTAGAATTCCATTACACCAGTCTCAATATCTATCTTTGCACGTACGATCTGACCCTTTTTCCCGTAATCCTTCTTATAAGCTGCGGCTAGAGCTTGCTCTATGGCATCTATGATTTTTTCTCGAGGAATTTTTCTTTCTGTCTCGAGTTGTTCAAGTGCCGACTTCATTGTTTTTAAATCTAACATATATATGATTACAGATTACGAATTATCAATTTTAATTGATAAAAAGAACCTGTTTTTTATTAAATTGTTACTTGCTATTAAATTTTTCCTTAAAAAATAGCCTTTTATTGACTATTTTCTAAAAATAAAAGCCCGGTTTCGAGAACGGACTGATATATAAATACTACTATATAGTACTTAATCAGTCAATTGGATATAGTATGAAGAATAAGTGGAAAAAGGGATCAGAAGATTAGGGGCGAGGCTTCGCATCGTCCCTAATCTTTGACAAAACCTTAAAAAACTGTATTATAAAACAAAACATCTATTAGTTATTTACCTTTAAAAAATGAATAAAATGAGAAAAAAGTTTATTTTCCCAATATTATTTTTTGGGACTATTGTTTTTAGGTATCTCTTGTAACGAGGACAATGGCCCTCAGTATCAGCAAAAACCCTTTTTTATTGAGTCAAAGAGTGGACCTCATGGAACAATACTTCCCTATGGTGTAAACAAAGTAGTTTCTCGTCATCCGTACTTTAATTTTACTGCCAACGAGGGGTATGTTCGTGACAGTTTGATAGTAAACGGTCAAATTGTTACAGAAGATACACTAAGGTTTAGTACTTATGTTGTAGATACTCAAAAAGAATTTCGATTCTTTACTGTAGATACGACGTATAGTACCATACACGTGACGTTTAAGAAGATATAACAATAAGTATTTTCTTCAATTATATTTAAAAGCTATCCCTTTATGTGGATAGCTTTTTCTTTTTGTGGATAAACCCTAATTATTGTAAGAAAAATAAAAAATTTTGATAATAACTTCAAAATAATGTAATATATTATAAAATATAATATTAGTTACTTAAAAATTAAAGACAAAGAAGCATGAAAAAAAGTTTTCTTTCCCCATTGTTGTTTTCATTACTATCATTTTATTTGATAACATCTTGTAGTGATGATAAGGCAGAACTTCTTCCGGATCCGTTCTATGTTGTAGCTACAAATGGACCTTCTGGTAAAATTTCTCCTTATGGAATCATTAAAATGAGAGAATCTCATCCCAAGTTTATATTTATACCAGATAAGGGGTATAAAATAGATAGCCTAATTATTAATGGTATCTCAATGAGTACAACAAAAGTAAAAGAATTCACGTTTTTTACTATTGATAAAAAAATTAACACAATTCGTGTTACTTTTTGTAGGAACAAAAACAGAAGAAGTAGAAGATCTTTTTAGATTTTTAAACGATGGCTATTCACTTATGTGGATAGCTTTTTCTTTTTCTTTTAATCGTATCGTGATGATACGATTGCAGGGGTTAAATGATACGATTAATTTTATTTAAATTAACTCATTTTTAAGTTTTATTAGTATAATTTGAGTTTTTATTGTTTCCTTGCATACTTTTAGCTGTATGATATAATATCCTCATAACCACGAAAAAGACCCTTATGGAGTTCGTCTCCATCGGGGGCTTTTTCTTTTTACGTTATTCTATATTAGATCGCTGGTTATTTATGTAAGAAATTTTAGCACCAGTCCTTTTAAGTAAAATAGAGCACTTCTTTTCATTGGCAGGAGAAAGAATAACCTTTAGACTATTTTTATTTATCAAGAAAGATACTAATGAAGAATAATCTCCATCACTAAATACAATAACAGCATTATCGTATTTATTCTCGAAATATTCTTCTGTTACTTTTAATACTAAATCTGCATCACAATTTCCTTTTGGTTTTCCATTACCATCATATATAACTTCTTTAAAAACAAGAGTATATCCACATTCTTGAAGATGGGTATATAGTTTTCCAAACTTAGGAATATTTCCAAGGAAAATATATGCTCTATTAATTGAATATTTATCAGTTAACCAAATTCTGAATTTTTTATAATCTAATTTCCACCCTAAAGAATCCATCCCGCAATGTAGATTTGCTCCGTCTATAAAGGCAAAATTATTTTCTTTATTCATTATGATATTTTAGCATAACTATATAAATATTATAAATTTTTTAGGAATACTTTTTTGTATTTACCTAATTCTGTGCACAACTCTTCTTTTAGTGGATAACTTTTTGTTGTGTTCTTTTAAAAAACATCCTAATGAAAATTGACATTTTATAGAATTGATGTATTATTTGAATAAATAGAAAAATAATGTAACTAACTAAAAACTGAATAAGATGAAAACAAATGCAAAAATTATTCCTAAAAGTGCATGGATTACTGTAAATAGAAGTTGTAATTTACGATGCAAATGGTGCTACGCACAAGGTACTAACTACGACAAGGAAAGTGAAATGAGTTTAGATTTTGCAAAAGAGATTCTTCTTTTAATAAAAAGTCTAGACATTAAAAATGTCGTTATTATAGGGGGTGAGCCCACGTTATGGCCTCATTTAATTGAATTTAATAAATTTTGTAGTAGTCTTGGTATAAAAACCACCTTGGTGACTAACTCTATAAAATTTAGTAATGATCTATTTTGGGAAAGTTATAAAAAGAATTCAAATACAAAAGTTGGTATTTCAATAAAAGCGTATGATTTGTCTAGCTTTAAAAAGGCATGTGGGGTATCTAATATAAAAAGTGTTAAGCTCGGGATTAAAAGAGCTACAGAATTATTTGGTAAATCTGGTGTTAGTTTTGTTTATAATACTTTTATCAAAGATAACCTTATTGATACTACTAAATTTGCAATGGAGAATGGCGCAAAATATGTAAGTATTAGCCCTTGTATCCCTACTTTTAATGGAGATATTATTGAAAATAAATATTCAATTGATATTGATGAATTTATTTCAGATTTTATAAGAGATTATAAAATTTTATCAGAAATAACAAAGGATAGATTATATCTTTCAATGAAAATTCCATTTTGTTTGTGGCCCAAAGATTTTATAGAAGAAATGCTAAGTAAAAAACAACTTTCATCATTATGCCAAGTTAGAAAAAAATCAGGGATTCTTTTTGACACAGGAGGAGAATTAATAATGTGCAATAATCTATATAGTTATCCCATGGGGGTTTATAAAAAGGATTTTAATGATAAAGATTCTATTATTGCCTTATTAAATAGCTCCGAAATTGTTTCTTATTATGATGGAATTAATTCATATCCATCCGAAAAGTGTATTAGTTGTTCTAAATATGAGATTTGTGCTGGTGGATGTCCATTAATATGGTCTATCTATGATCCTATTATTTTAAAAGGTTGGGATTGTTAAATTATTAAACTCCTTGTATAGTTTATACAGGGAGTTTTTATATATGATTAAAATAAATATTCAATATTCAATAACAAAAGAGATAGAAAGGGTTATCCATACAGCTAATAGGATTGATATTTTTGCTGAACGTGGATATAAACTGGAAGAGTTATTGTCTCCTAAAAATATTCCTTACCAGGATATTAAATTAATGACCAAAAACGAAATTACAAAACTTATTACAGAAGATTATATTACTGAAGATTATGATAAAAATATTAAATATATACAAAATAGATGGTTACAAATAGAGCCAAAGTTCAAATCAGAAATAGAAAAAATGAAAATTGAAATAATACCAGAATTCGATATTATTTTTACAAAATATGGAATTACTGGAAGTTATGAAAGTCCTAATATAATTTTTGTTAATATTAAAAAGTTTTATAACGAAGGAGTATTAAGAATTATTATTCATGAATTAATTCACTTATTAATTCATCGTTATATTTTAAAATACAAGATAGAACATTGGTCAAAAGAAAGGATTGTGGACTTAATATTTTTAGATTTTTTCCCAGAATTAAGTAAAATGCAAGTAATTTCCAATACAGAAGATTTAGATGAACTTTTCTATGAATATTTTCCAAATATAGAAAAAGCTATATTTGAAATTTCTAAAATAAAAAAGCAAAATATTTATGGCTATAATTTATAGTGTTTTGACTTAAAATTATAAAATTGATAAAATATACTTGAAATGATTTAGTAATAATCTTTAAAAAAGGAGATAGTATCATGAAAAATTTACTAAGTAAATTTAATTTAACTGGTATCGTAACAGATCGTTTTCTAAGAAATGCATCATTTTCTAGTGAAAACGGATCCGATGCGGATGATTGCGATAGTCCAGATGATTGTGATTGCGATTGTGCTTGCTAAAAAATTAATTTCCTCAACTTTTTTAAATTGTTGGGGAAATTTTTTTATATGATTAATAATTTTAGGTCACAAATAAAGTAGTTTATTTGTGCTTATTGAATATTGTGCACAACTTTTCTTTTTGGGGATAACTTTTTGTTGTGTGTATAATTATGGTATAATTATTCCATAATCGGTTTATTATTATTAACCACAATTTTTTATTATGAAATTATATAAAGTCTCTTTGTTAAGTTTGTTTATGTTTCTTTCTCTCTTGGTCGTGGTTCCCGTATTCGCAGCGGAAACCCCCGTTGATTCAACTTCAAGTGTTGATAATACTTTTATTATAGCAAATGTAGTTGTTCAAAATACTAAAATCATTTCTCAAGATGGTAATAAAATAGACCTCTCTTTTGATATTAAGAATGGACCAAAAGCCCAAGCAGAACTTAAGTATAGTATTAGCTTAGTTAAAGATATAAACAATATATCAAAAGCAGCTGATGAATACGTTTTTCCAGGTACTTTTAGTTTAAATGCCAATACTATTACTAAAAATGAAACAATTTATACTGCTCCATCATATTTATCAGGGGAATATTCACTAATATTCCAAGTAATAAATAACAGTGGTATCGTTCTAGGAGTAAGTGACTTTGGAAAAGTTAAGATTTCTTCAACTACGTCTGGATTAAGTATTCTTTCTGATTCATGTAGCCTATCTGTTGTAAACGAAAAAGGATCTACTAAATATAAACTCAATCAATTAGTAAGTATTGATCCAACAGAAACACTTTCTCTTAATTGTAATGTTTTAAATTCTTCCAAAAAAGAAATCACAGCTACTCCTATATATGAAACTCATCTAGGTACAATATATGGAGAAGTTGTTAAAACAGAAGGTGGTGATGTAACTCCTATAACCTTAAAACCCGGAGAAAGTAGGGCGGTAAACCTATCTCTTCCAAAATCAACTCTTTCTCAAAATTATACGACCAAGGTTGTATTGTTTAGTGATACTTTCTCTAATTCAGTATCTTTACAGTATGCAATCAAAGGCTTAAGTGTTTCTATTAAAAGCCTATCTTTAGACAAGGGTTACTATACTTCTGGAGACACTGCAAATATTTCGATGTTGTGGAGTAATTCATTGGTTTCTAGTAATTTTAAAAGTAATCTTGCTTTAAATGCAGATAATAAAGAGCTTGCTGTTGCTACTCCAGTCATAACTCTTACTACTTCTATCATTGATGAAAATCAACACAAATGTATTTCACCTATAACTCAAGTTTTAGATTATAATTCAAATGGTATATTGAATATACCAGCCAAGATTACCCGTAATTGCAAAAATCCACAGACACAAATTCAGATCAAGGATGATAGTGGAAAAATATTAGTTGATAAACAATTCTCATTCACCACAGATACTGAATCAGCCGAATTCTTGAAAGATAATACTTTCTTTGCAAAGTATGGTTTACTTATAATTATTGGCATTCTTATCGTCGTAGTAGGACTTGCTGTTTATTTTATCAATTTAAAGAAAAAGGGTCATGCTGAAAATGATCTTAATAAAGAAAATGAAAAAATTATTCAATAGTTTTTTAACAGGGTTTCTATTAGTTGCAATAGTTTTTATTCCTATATATCAAACAGATGCGATTCTAAATGTTTCCCTGCCAGTAGATGATGGTTATACTAGTGGTGGCTCTTCAGTAACAGTAAATACAAGCGAAAGCCCATTTACATTTTCTGCAAGTTTAGATAAAACAAAAGTAAATGAAGGTAATGTGAATATTAACTCAACAGCAACTGTCCGTTGGAGTTATCCGTGGAATATGCAATATCTTTACCCAACAGCAGTTAGTACTCTCTTTCCTTATCGTCGTTACTTTATGGCAAGTGCTAGTACCTTAGGTTCAAGTGAGGACTATCGTAGATATGTCTCAAATGGTTCTGTTGGTGATTTTCCATCTTCACTTATTACAATAATAGAAGACCAACAAGCTAACGAAGGGTATTTGCCATTAGGAGCATCAAATCAATCAGAAATGAATATAACTATAACCAAAACAGGTTATTCTCAGATTGTTAGTGGCGACTCTGTTGTTAGTGAGAGAACATTAAGTTCTTCTCAACCTACTTATATTAAAACAAATACCCCTATCGCCAATATGAGTAATTTAACTCCCGGTAGTTACCAGGTAGTGTTTAAGGCTAATCCTTATATATATGTATTAGAAGAAGGGTGTTCTACTAAATGGCGTTATAATCTTGTTGGTGGTTATTCTGTCACTGAAAGTGATAAAAAATATTGTGGAATAGCTAATTTAGGTGCTAGAAATTATACTTTTTACAAAAGAAGCTTCCCAACTAGTATAACTATACCTTTTACAGTTTCTCCAGCACAAAAAATTACTTTTACTAGTGTTAGTGATAATAAAATTTCAACACAACCAATAACATTATTTGATTCAATAACCCAAAAAATGATAAAAGGTGCTAAGTATGGTAGTAATAATGTAAAAATAAGTTGGCAAGCTGACAATATTATTGATAGTACAAATATGGTTTGTACTACACCAAAAGGAACAGAATCAATGGGCATTATTAGTGGAGATTATCTTTTACCAGCGGATTTAAAATCAAGTAATACTTCCTCGGTTAGTTGTGTTGAGGGAGCTCCTTATGTGCCACCAGCATCTACTTCTGATATGGGGTGTTATATAGGAACTCTTCCCTATGGAACTACGGGTTCAGGGGGGTCTATAAATTATATGGACTCAAATAGTGTTACTCAAATTATAGGTAATATTTGGGATACAAGTCAGATTACTATACATTATAAGACTGGAACGGTTCCGTATCTAACGAATGTAAGGAAAGTCCATTGTATTATTATGGATGGACCCTTACCTTTATAATTATTATATTAACTCCTATTATTTAGGATTACCTATTTTTAGGTAGTAATATAAGGTTATTTTCTCTGTGTATAACCCCTTGACAAATAAATAAAATAGGTGGATAATATAGGTAAAGTTATCAAAGTTATTTGATATCAACGAAATAATACAAACCTCTAAAATTGTACAAAATGAAGAATTTAATTTTCTTTTTATTGGCCACTATAATTTTAGTGGCTTGTGATGGGTGTGATCCCATCAACCCTCCCATTGAAAAGTATACAGTTGCAGGTAAGGTTATTGGTTCCGGTGGAACTATTAACCCAGCTATACAAACTGTAGAAAAGGGTGGTAGTGCTACTTTTCACAACATTCCAGAAGCAGGATATAATATTGATTATCTTAAGGATGACGGCAATATTTTACCCGCTATAGACATCTATACGGTGAGAAATATAACAAAGGATGATTCCTTTGAGGTTGCCTTTAAGAAAGATTCAATAATGTTTCCTTTATTAAGGATTAAATGGATTCAGAATGGTGATTTTGCTTTTATTGAAGGAGAATGGTATGGATTTAATATTAATTTTACCAGAACCTTCAGTTTTAATCAGGATGGAACATATCAATCAACTCTTAATAGTTCTACTCTCAATGGTACTTGGTCTTTAAACAGAAATGTTTCACCAATGACTCTTAGTTGTAAAGGAATGCATCCCTTCACTGTGGAAACACTAAATGAAAAAGAATTTTCTATTTATTACACCGGTATTGATGGTGTAATATATAAATATATTTTTATCAAGTTAGGAGATAAATAATAGAAAGCCGTTTCGTTGCTATATGCAATCGGAACGGCTTTTTTGTTTTATAATCGGTCCAACCCATTTATTTATTTCTATTGTGTTTTTTATTATGGTATAATAAATACAGTATTTTTCGTATCTAATTATTATTAAATTTGTAAAATCAAATGAAAACACTAAATAAATATTTCGTCGGAATCTTGTTTATATTTGCATTCTTATTTATAGGAGCCAATATTGCAAGTGCCGATACTATTACAGGAGATGTTACAGTTACTGTTGACCCTGTAATTCCTTCCGTTGGTACATCTGGAGTTTCTCTTATAACTAATACAACAGCAAGAAGCGGGGGAGAAATTATGGATAATGGTGGTGCTACTATAATAACAAATGGTGTTGTTTGGAGTACTTCAGCAAGTCCAACAATATCACTTTCTACTAAAACTTCAGATGATACAAGTTCAGGTATATTTACTAGTAATATTAGTAGTTTGAATCCAGGTGTTCTTTATCATATACGTGCTTATGCTACTAATAGTGCGGGTACTGGATATGGTAATGAAATAACTTTTACAACTCTAACTCTAAAAGCATATACTTTAACCGTTGTAGTTAATGGTTCAGGGACTGTAGATTCTGATATTTTAGGGATTACTTGTGGAACAGATTGTAGTGAGGGCTATGATGAGGGTACAAGAGTTACTTTAACAGCTACTCCATCTACTGATACGTTTATTTCCTCTTTTATAGATGGCGATGGAAGGGTTGGTTCTGGAAATTTTACATATTATACAGCCACTAAAAATGAAACGATTACTTTTAATTTTAGTAAATATATTACAACTGAAAATGTCACAAATATAACTCAAAATACAGCAACTGCTGCTGGGAATTTAAATTGTAGTATTCCTTCTTCGACCATAACTTCAAAAGGGTTAGTTTGGAGTACTTCTACTAATCCTACAACAGCTTTATCTACAAAGATAATAAACGGTAGGACAAACTGTGGTTATTTTTCAGCAAATTTAACAAGTTTATCGGCTAATACTACTTATTATGTTCGTGCTTATGTTGTAACGAATAATGTTGGAACTAAATATGGTAATGAAGTTTCTTTCAAAACTCTTTCATCACCTCCTACA
>JBGSQV010000113.1:0-6079 GCA_041737855.1 Minisyncoccia bacterium
TCAGTAGAAGAACCCATTGCAAATTCATCCATATTTGTTCTTCCGATAAAAATGGCCCCTTGTTCTTTTAATTGTTTTATTATTCCAGCATCATAGGTCGCCTTATAATTCTCAAGAATTTTAGAAGAGGCAGATGCAATATGCCCTTTTAAAAGCATATTGTCTTTAATCGCAACTGGAATACCCGTCATTAAAGTATCCGTGCCATTCTTAAACATTTCTTCTGCTACTTTTACTTGAGCATCTATATCGTCGTAAACTTCCAAAAAGGCATTAATTTCATCATTTTTTTCTTTTATAACTTTCAAATATTCATTTACTAATAGAGATATAGAATACTCTCCAGTTTTAAATGACTCATGAACTTGTTCAATTGTTAAATTTTTTAAATCAATCATAGAATTTGTTTTACTTTCAAGAAACCATTTTCTGTTTCAGGGGCATCCGCCAAAATATTTTCTGTATACTCACCTCTTTCATTGGTAGCTATGTCATCTCTCGTAATATTATGTAAAAAATAATCTTCTGGTTTTTTATCTGATAGAATATTTTCACTTAATTTCAAGACTTCTTGAACTTGACCAACATATGCCAAAATAGGATCAAAATCCTTGGCAATATTGATCATTTCCTCATCACTCATATCAATGCGAGCTAAATTAGCTAATTTTTTAATATCTTCTAATTGCATCTTTTAAGAATACCATATTTAGAATATTTTCAAAAACTCCTCTTCTGTAAGTATTTTTACATTAAGCTTTTTTGCATCTGTATATTTACTTCCTGGCTTATCTCCAACTATGACAAAGCTCGTCTTTGAAGATACTGAAGATGAGACACTCCCCCCACTTCCAATAATTTTTTTCTTTACATCTTCTCTAGACATCCCCAAAAGGGTTCCAGTTATGACAAAAGTCTTACCCGAGAGTTTCAAACTTTTTGCTTTTTCGTGATATATCTTTACTCCATTTTCTATAAGTTTATCTATAAAATGTAAATTTGATTTATCTGTAAAAAATGAAACTATACTTTCTGAAACTACTCCACCAATATTCTCTATATTATTTATATTTTCTCTACTAGCTTTCATTATTTTTTCAAGTGAGCCAAATTTATCCGCTAGATCGTGAGCTGTTTGCTCCCCTACGTGTATGATCCCAAGAGCATAAATAAATCTCCAAAGAGAAACTTTCTTATGGGTGGAGATTGAGGAGATAATATTATCGGCAGATTTTTCCCCAAAACGCTCCAATCCTGAGAGATCAGACTTTTCTAATGTAAATAAATCTGCAGCATCTGAAATAAGTCCTTCATCTTTCAATCTATCGAGAATTTTTGGACCAATCTCATATATTTCAAATATATTTACAAAGTGTTGCAATCCTCTTCTTGATCTTGCTGGACAGTGCTTGTTGGTGCAGTAAAATGCAACAGAAGAAACAGCCTTGGAAACAAAGAAAGCTTCTTTTCGTAAGGTCCTCGGATCTCCTCGCAATAAATTCTTCTTCGAAGGTGGAAGCTCGGCCAGACCGTTACGAAAAGAACTTTCTTTATTTCCAAGGCTTCTAACTTCAACGTTACTTTCACATACAGGGCATTTTTCTGGCATTTTAAATTTATTTTCTTTACCAGTTCTCATTTTATCAAGAACAAGGACAACCTCAGGAATAACATCTCCAGCCTTCTGAATAACAATAGTATCCCCTATGCGAATGTCCAAACGATTGATCTGATCCATGTTGTGAAGGGTCGCTTTTGAGACAGTCGAACCAGCTACTAGAGTGGGGGTAAAGTGAGCTACAGGGGTCAAAACGCCAGTACGACCAACGTTTACAGTAATATCCGATACAATAGTCGTAGCTCTCTCTGCTTCGTATTTATAGGCCACCATATAGCGAGGAGCCTTCCCTACAGACCCAAGACTATCTTGTAAATCAAGCTCATCTATAGATACTACAACTCCATCTGTACCATACGGCAACTCGGGTCTAACCTTTTCTATATCTTTTATAAAAGAAAAAACTTCTTTCAAATTTTTAACCTTCTTTTCATATGGAGCAATTTGAAAACCTAAATCCCTTATAAGATTATGTTTATCTGAATGATTCTTGATTGATGATTTGTAAGCAGTATCTTGTATTTGTAATATATCCCAAGCAAAAAAGTCGAGACTGCGTTCTTTCGCAATACTAGGATCAAGCTGACGTAAACTACCAGCTGCCGCATTGCGAGTATTTGCAAATGGTTGCTTCCCTTCTTTTATATATTTTTTATTTAAATTCTCCCAAACTTTTTTAAGCATCACGACTTCCCCTCTGACTTCAAGAAATTTTGGATATGGTGCTTTAAGTTTTAGAGGAATACTATTTATCATTTTCAAATTTTCAGTCACATCTTCCCCAATGAAACCATCCCCACGAGTGGAACCTTCTACAAAAATTCCATCTTTATAAATAAGAGAAGCTGATAATCCATCTAATTTTAATTCACAAAAATATGAATGTGTTTTATTTATCAATTTAGAAATTCTTGTTTCCCAGTCAGTAACTTCAGGAAATGAAAAAACATCGCTCATAGAAAGCATTCGAATATCATGCTTAACTTTTACAAATTTATCGAGAGGTTTACCACCTACCCTATTTTCAGGTGCATTTAAATCAATAAATTGAGGGTATTCATCTAAAAGTCTTCTCAATTCTTTATTTAGAGAGTCATATATATCGTCAGTAACACTAGGGTCATCTTTCACATGATAAAGAAATCTCAACCTAGAAATTTCTTCCCGAAGTTTTTTTATTCGTTTTTCTACTTGAGAATTATCCATAATTAATTATTGATTGTAGTCTGTTTCAATTTCACGCTCAACTGTCCTTGGATTAGTTAGATCACAAATATTATAACCTGTGGCTTTCACTGTTACATTTATTATGGTATATCCACCAGCATCAACACCGCCATTATTTTTTGTAACATCAATTTTAAAACAAGGCCCTCCTTCACTAGCAATGGTTTCGTTTGTTTCTATCGTATAATGAATTAAAAAATTAGGATCTGATATAGATTTTATACTCAAATTATTTATTCCACTACCATCGGGGTTACCACAAGACCAAGGCTGACCAGTAGGGGTACTATTAGTAAAATACCCTGGATGAATACTTCTAGTAACTAAATCAGCATATAGTGCACAATCTGAAGCAGTATCAGCTTGATAAAAAGCTGTTTGAGAATCTTGTGCTAAAGAAGAAAGAACTATTTGCTTATAAATAGCATTAGTAAGTCCTGCTGTAATAACAGACACAGCACTCACTATTACTACTGTAAATAGCATTGCAAACCCCTTTTTATTTTTATTTTTATTATTAATATTCATAATGTTTATTGTTGCCAATTCAAGAAACTAACAGATAAAGATCTAGACACGGGAACACTACCATTTTTCCAATTAACTACAACTTTTAATATCAACTCACCAGTAGGATTTAATGGATTTCTATCTACTGTTATTATTCTTTGAAAATTTGTTTTTGGTTTAACACTATCATAAACATAGAAAGGATGATTAGTTGCATCAGTATCATAATTAAAAAATGGACACAAACCATTTGTTTCTTTATTGCATAAGTTTTTTGTCGCAGGGTTAGGCATATCTACTATATCAGATACATCAAAATAACAACCTCCAGATGAAGTAGAACAATTAATATAATGCCCAACAAAATTATTCCAAGAAGAAGATCCACCATTTATAAAAACCGTAGTATCTCTATCGTTTCTCACATAATCCACAACTTCCTGCAAAAGATAATTGACGGTAATTTCATCTTTAGCATATCTAGCAGAGAATAAACTATTGGCAACAATAGTCATAAGTCCAGTAATTGTAAAAGTTAATATCATAACAGCAAAAAGAGTCTCAACAAGAGTAAAACCTCTATTCTTTTGTGTCTTTTTATTTTTCATATATTAAAAATTGCGTTGCGATGCCATTGTCTGAACTGCAAAAGATGTTGGTACACCTTTCACAAGAACTGTCCCTTTCATTATTATATAAACACTTGGCTGAGAGTTACCATTTGTCCCATTAACAAAAAATTTTAATACATCAACATTTACATCAGGAGAAACAACGGGAACACAATCATAAGTATTTGGACTAGTACATTTTTGTATAGTATATTTACCTGATCCTGATGTTGTTTCAACTCTCATATAACCAGCCAAGGAGTTAGCAGGTTCTCCTGCTTTTAATTGTGGTATAAAAGCAAGTAATGGTCCTCCTCCACTACAATTTTGTCCTCCCGCTTCAATAGTATTTAAAGATGGCATAACATCTCCACTACTTACACAATAATAATTTGTCCCCATACGAATAGATCTAGTCATACTATCCATTGCAAAGTTCACGTTATCCATTGCGAAACGTAATGCTCTAGAATTCTTGGATTCACCCAATAGCATAAATAAGGCACTCATTGCTGAGAGCATAATAACAATAAAAAGAGTAGTAGCCACCATAAGCTCTATGAGAGTAAAACCATTATTAAATTTTTTATCTTTTTTATTCATAAATTATTTAACAGAGACACTTATTTGCCCTGTATTTGAAATAGTTATATACCTACTTACAAGATTATCTAGATTATTAGTATTTGATACTTTAATCTTAAACGAAACAGAAGATGAAACATCTTGGTTGAGATAAAAAACTGGTTCTGGATTTGGTCTCTTGAATACTATATCTACAACATCTGTTTGATTCAAAGCAACATCATCTAAATATATTTCATCTATTTTATCAGAACTATTGATGGTCAAAAGTTCCATACACTCATCTACCGCATCACCAAAAGTTCCACATTCAACATTAGGATTATTTTCATATTTCTGATTATTATTAATATCTGCAAACAACACAAAAGATGTATCAGATCCATCCTTGGGAGAAGTACTGGAGTTATCTTTTGTAAACTGAATCCCATATCCCCCTTTTGATTCTGGACCAAAAGCACGAACACCCACAGCGTAACCCTGTGCCCTACGAATAGTTAGAGCAATATCATCTGCTAAATTTTGAGTTGAAACAGATGAATCAAAACTATTGTAATTAAAAATTGTTACCCCTGTAACAATCATAAAAATAGATACAACAACCAAAAGCTCTACGAGAGTCAAACCTTGTGTAGTACCAAACTTAGAGTTATATTTATTTTTATTAAAATTTTTAAACATTTTTTAATGATAAAAACATTTACATACTAAACAATTTAACTAGAGAAAAAAGATTGAAATTAAATAGGAAGGTTATAAGGAAACTAATTATTAAAAATGGAGCAAAGGGTATTTCTGTCTTCATACTTAGTCTTCTTCCTTTAATCAAATGTGCTGACCCCTTTGAGATAAATATAACAAGTAAGCTTATGATTGTTCCTATCCAGAATGATAAGATAATAGCAAATGCCCCTTGAGATAAACCAAGTATCCAACCTATACCTAAAATGAGTTTACTATCACCTAGCCCCATCAAGCGACCCTTGGAGAAAAACCATATAAGAGCAAATGGTATAGCAAAGACAGGACCAGCAATCAAAGCACCAAAACTAGGTAATGCAAAAAATAAACCAAACATGTGTGGATTTATAAATATAGAAAAGAAAGAAAAGAATATAAAAATATAAACCAATTTGTCTGGAATTATCTTATGGCGTAAATCATAAACTGATATTACTATTAAGATTGAGAAAATAAAAACAAACAAAATAACATAGAACATGTATAAACTATACGATACGTATAATATAGGTGAGAATTTAAATACTATAAGAGCAAAAATTATCCCTGTAATAAGTTCAACTATCGGATATTGGTGTGATATTTTACTTGCACAACGACGACACTTACCAGACTGAAGGAGAAAACTAAAAACAGGTATAAGCTCATACCAGCGTAGATTACGATTACAATTCATACACATAGACCTCCCTGAAACTATCGTTCTACCAGTATTAAACCTATAAATAACAACATTTAAAAAACTTCCAATAATAGTTCCTAGTAAGAAAACAAATATAAATATAAG
>JBGSQV010000015.1:0-2870 GCA_041737855.1 Minisyncoccia bacterium
ATACGTTTACATTTTTATTGTAGGCATAGTATGTGTATTCTTTTTTAGAACCTTTTGTTATTACTACAACATTATCATCTTCATACACTTTATCTCCCAATACAGCTCGTTTTCCATTTATAGAAACGAGACCCTTTTTAATAAGCTCGTCTCCTCCTGTACGAGTTGAGTAATTATTAAGTGCTAAATATTTGTTTATTCTAATTGGGTAAGATATTTCCATTGTGTTGTTTTAGCTTAGGGATATAAATAAATCCTGCTGCTAGTATAATACTTAATATTAAAAAAAGATATTTATAAGGGAATACTAAGAATATAAGGGTAGCTATTACTGGGGCTATTATATATGACACAGGGGTCATATCTCTATATGCACTAAGTAGATAAGTATCTTCTTCTTTTGCATTTGTGAAGAAATAAATTTCAGCTGTAGATTCTATTATACTTGCTCCAACTCTAGTCATGAAGAGTATTGTTGCCCATAACATTAAGCTAGATGTATCAATAAAAGAAATAGAAAAAGTAAAAATAATTATAATTGAAAATCCAATATACAATAATGTCCTTTTATTTATATTATATTTATCAATTAATATTCCGACAGGTAATTCAAATATTACAAATGGCATAAGCATTATCGTAAACATTACTCCTATTTGATCCCAACTGAAACCTAAGTGGTCATAAAAATATATAGGAGTATATATAACCATCCATACATAAAAGAATTGTAGAAGGAAGTTTATTGTTACAATAGCAAGCATGTGAGAATTTGTTTTTAAATATTTGAATGTTTCTAAGAATGGTGTTTTTATATAAGTTTTATCCTCGAAACTTTTTGTTGTGAAGATTAAACCAACTGTCATTATAGCTACCATTACAAAAGCAAGAATATATATTGCTCTATATCCACCTTCTTTTGTTATTAAGAACGTAGAAAAGAGGGGAGATAATACCCATGCAATATTTAAGATTGTAAGATATAGTCCACGTGTTTTCCCTATGGTATTGGTTGTTCCGAAATGCTCGATGAATATATCTATACAGAAGAATACAAGTGTATTCGTTATAGAGAACAAGATAAATGATGTTGCTATTATATATGGATTTATAGATGTTATAAGTCCTACTAGTGATAGCATATTTATCAATAAAAATACTAATATTAATCTTCTATTTCCAAAGTTTTTTAATATTACAGAACTTTTTATTAGAAGGAACAATGTAAATAAGAAGGCTACGGTATATAGAATACCCACATAACTCTCGTCTATTATTTGTGTTAGGAATTTTGAATTAACATATGCTGATATAGCTATATGCAAAGAAAAAAGAAACGACAAAACATACATTCTTTTTATTTTAGAAATTCTATCCATGTATAACATTATACATTAAATATTTAATAATACTGGTATAACAATAGGTCTTTTTGCTGTTTTCTGGAAAAGGAATTTTGAAATATTATCCCCAAGTGCGGTTTTAATAGAATCAAAGTTGATGGGGTTCATTCCAAGTGTTTCGTCTTCGATTGTCTTTTTTATTATTAATCTTACTTGGTGTAATAATTCCTGGTTTTCTTTCAAGTAAATAAACCCACGAGAAATTATATCTGGAGATTTTCTGAGTTTACCAGTATTTGAATCAATAGTTGCGATTAATACAAACATTCCATCTTGAGCAAGCATTACTCTGTCTCTTATGACTACATCTTGTTCATCTCCAATAGAAAATCCGTCTACGAGCATTGGTCCTGATGGAGCTTTTTCTTTACGAAGAATCATCTTTTCACCATTATCAACTATCTCAATAATAGATCCATTATCTGGAACAATTATATTGTCGGTTGACATCCCAAGAGACATAGCGACTTCTTTGTGTTTTACAAGCATTGAATGCCATCCGTGAATAGGGATGAAAAACTTAGGATGAGTTTTTCTATGTAACCATTTAATATCTTCTTGGTTTCCGTGCCCTGTTGCGTGGACATATTCTTCACTTGTTCTATAACTGATTATTTTTACTCCATGGCGAGATAGATTATCTTTTAGATGTTGAACAGCTATTTCATTCCCTGGAACGATAGAAGAGGATAATATTATCGTATCACCTGGACGAATTTGGAATTTTTTGTGAGTTTTATTTGCTGCACGACCAAGTGCTGCAAATTCTTCCCCTTGAGCTCCAGTCATCATTATAAGAACCTTATTTGGAGGGTAGCTATCTGCATCCTCAACTGGTATCATTGTTCCTTTCTTTGGAATAAATATTCCAGCCTGTTCACAAATTTCCATGTTTGTTTTTAGGGATCTACCATCAAGAGCTACTTTTTTACCAAGAGATTCAGCTATTTCTACAATCTTCATTAAGCGGGTTATAGAAGAAGCAAAAGCAGCGATAATAATACGGCCAGTCCCTTGTCTTATCACCTTATCTAATCCTTCATGCACTTTAGATTCAGGTAAAGAGAATCCCTCGTTCTCTATATTTGTTGAGTCAGTCAAAAGTAGAAGAACTTTTTCTTTGTCGAAAAATGCATATTCTTTTTCTTCCTCATCACTTACTTTTCCGTCTATTTGGTCTAGTTTGTAGTCTCCTGGTGTTACTATTGATCCGTATGGAGTTTCTATAACTATACCCATGGAGTCTGGTATTGTGTGTGTAACTCCAAAGAATCTTACTCTTATATTATTTCCAAGAGTAATTACAGAATCTTTCTCGATAACATTTGTTTTAAGAGCAGGTAGTTGGGGAAATTCTTCTTGGCGTTTCTTCATAACCAAAATAGAAAGATTTCTAGAGTAAAGAGGGGGATTACCAATACGACTCATAACAAGAGGGATTCCTCCTATATGGTCAAGGTGTCCGTG
>JBGSQV010000026.1:0-1659 GCA_041737855.1 Minisyncoccia bacterium
AATAAAATACCCCATATGGGGTATTTTATTTTTATATTTTAAAATTTGATTTTCTGTAAAGTTTCTTCAACTTCATTATCTTTGTAGGGTGTACCTTTCCAATGAGTAAATCCATCGTTTGTTATACGTGGTATTACATGCATATGAGCATGGAAAACAACTTGCCCAGAAACAGCGTCATTATTCATATCTATATTAACTCCTTCTGCAAGTTTTGAATCTTTCAACTTTATAGCAACTTTTTTTACTATTGTTATAAGGTGGCTGAGTATTTCATCTGGCGTTTCATAAATATTTTCATAGTGTTCTTTTGGAACTACCAAAGTGTGTCCTTTATTTACAGGATTAATATCCAAAAAAGCAAAAACTTTATCATCTTCGTATACTATAGGTGATGGAATTTCTTTGTTTATAATTTTGCAAAAGATACAGTTTTCTTTATGTTCGTTCATACAAAGATTATATGGTAAAATCAGAAATATGCCAAATCATACAGAATTACTTGAACTTCTTCTTAAAAATCGTGGAATTTCACCAGAGGACAGAGAGCATTTTTTGAATCCATCTTTTGATGAACATACTTATGATCCATTTAAAATGAAAGATATGGAGCGCGTTTGTGTGCGTATTTTCGAAGCAATAGAAGCTAAGGAGAATATTGTTATTTACAGTGATTATGACTGTGATGGTATTCCTGCTTCTGTAATGATGAATGATCTTTTTAATAAAATTGGTTATAAAAATTTCTCCATATATATACCAGATCGCCACGATGAAGGCTACGGGCTCCACCTATATGCTATTGATAAGTTTATTAAGGATGAGGTGAATCTTTTGATTACTTTTGACCTTGGTATTACTGCGGTAGAGGAGGTTATTAAAGCCCAAGCAGCTGGAATTGATGTTATCATTACGGATCACCATTTGCCTCAAGAAGAAGTACCTCTTGCTTATGCAATTTTAAACCCAAAACAAAAAGGCTGTAATTACCCAGATAAAATGCTTTGTGGTGCTGGTGTTGCATTTAAATTAATACAAGCTCTTATTCAAAAGTATGGAGAGTACTGGAAAATAAGTAAAGGTTGGGAAAAATGGCTTCTAGATATGGCTGGGGTTGCAACACTTTCAGATCAAGTTCCACTTTTAGATGAAAATAGAGTGCTCGCTTTTTATGGATTGAAAGTTTTACAAAAGGGCCGTCGCCCTGGTCTTGTAGAACTTTTCAAAAAAGCTGGTGTGAATATTACAAAATTAAATGAAGAAGATGTAACTTTCACATTGGCTCCACGTATTAATGCAGCTTCACGTATGGCAGACCCGATGATTGCTTTTGAAATGCTTTCAGCTTCAGATCTATCCATCGCAAAAACTTCTGCTGACAAACTTTCAAAAATAAATGACGAAAGAAAAGTAATGGTTGCTCATATAATGAAAGATGTAAAAAGTACTTTAAGTAAAAGAGAAGATAGATCTATCGTTGTTATAGGTAACCCTGATTGGAGGATAGGAGTTCTTGGAATAATAGCTTCTAAAATAACAGAAGAATATAAAAAACCAGCTTTTGTTTGGGGTGGTGATGGAAATGGAGATATAAAAGGATCCTGCCGAGGTTTTGGTGGAGTAAACTTGGTAGAAATGATGACAAGTCTTCCTGAGAGT
>JBGSQV010000050.1:0-6352 GCA_041737855.1 Minisyncoccia bacterium
GATAAAAAGGCAAAGCCGCCAAGTAATAGGGCGGCTTCGTTTACTCCTTTAAATTCTTTATTAAGAAATGTTATAAGACGATTAACCATTTATTAATTTAGAAATTATTGTTTTACTTTTAATGCTGGTTTTGTATTAGTATTAGTTGTTGTTACTGGTGTTGTTGCAGTTGTATCAGTTGTTGTTGAATCAATAGTTGTTGTAGCAGGCGCTACACTAGCTACATTGATTGAACTTATTGCATCTTTGATATCTTGATTATCTGGAGCAACACTCTGTAAGATATTAAACTGAACCAATGCATCAGCTTTTCTTCCAACCTTCTTATATGATTGACCCAAGAAGTAACGAGCATTTAGATAAGTATTATCTAATATAACAGCCTTTTCAAAAGCACTTATAGAACCAGTGTAGTCACTATTGTTGTAACGCAATAATCCTATTCTGAAAAATACAGTAGCATCATTTGGGGCCATAGTTCCAGCAAGCTCAGCTTGCTTGATAGCTTCACTTGTATTTCCTTCAGCTGTTTCTATTTGAACCAAGAAGAATATTGCATCAACATAGTTTGCTTTCAAATCAAGAGCTTGTTTTACATACTTTCTTGCTTCACTATTATTTTTATTTGCAAATTCAAGTGATGCTTTAGCTAAGATAATAGATGGGTTATTTGGTGCTAGTAATGCTGCTTGGTTGTAAGCAACCATTGCACTCTCATAACTATTCTCAACAGAAAGAGGAACTAATGCACTATATATATTACCTAGATTTAAATAGTTAAGATATTGTTTTGAATTTTGACTAACAGCAAGTCCGGCTGACTGCTGAGCATTATTCACTAATTGTTGAAGATTTGATTTTAATATATCTGGTGAAGTTGTTTTATCATTAACTAAAACTCCAATTTCACTTAAGTATAATTGGGAAAGTGAACGATAATAGAAATCATTTTTATCAAGAGCAATTGCTTTCAAAAACTTTCCTTCTGAGTTAGTTAGTGACTCCATTGTATTATCAGAATTCAAACCACTTGAGAAATACATTATTGAAGTAAACTTCTCAACGTAAACATAGGTAAGAGAAGCTGATAAAACCATTAAAACAACTAATCCCAATATAGCAAAGAAACTATTGCGAGGATCTGTTAAGAAAGAAAACTTTTTAACAGGAACTGCTTCTTTGTATACAAGTATTCCTATCAGGATTCCACTTGAAGCGAAAGCCAGCATCAGCATGACAATATTTGGATTATGGAAGATAATTGTAACCCATGAATATATAGATAACATCAAAGTAGTCATTATAAAGTAGTTTGAAAGTGTATTTTGTAGAGCAATCCTAATAGACTGAACACTTCGAACTACATATATGACCAAGAAAAATAGAAATGCAATAAGACCAAGAAGACCAGTAGTTACAGCAAATGTAGTAAGTAAACTATAGCCATTTGAGAAATCAGTATTCCAAAATACTGTTTGTGCTATTTCTTTTGGTTGCCAAAGAGCCCAATCAATAACGAAGGTATTTGGACCAGTTCCAAACAAAGGATTATGTTTTACAGAATTAAATGCAATCTGAGCTGTAGTAACAATAGAAGGACGAATATCTGGATTATTGAGACTTACATAACTAGAAAGAGCATTACCGATCAAATTACTACCAATGAGAGATGCTAGAGAAACAAAAAGAACAATCAGTGAAATAAAAGGAAACTTCTTTTTATCTCCTTCTCCATGAACAATCTTAACACCTGAATGCTGTAGAGAAACACTATAAACAAAGATGATTAAGGAAAAGATTCCAACTAGTATCCATACTAATGGAACATTTATTATTATGAGCAATAATAATCCTAGTGCCAACAATACATATTGTACGATAGTTAAAACTTTCTTAGTTCTAAGTAATTCAATAGTAAACAATGTAAGTAAAACAATTCCACCAAGTAGAAAAGCGAAATCATTCCAACTACCAACTAGATTACCAGAAGATACTCCTTGTAGGAATCCTGGTAATACACGATCAAAACCAATAAACATATTCAATAGCTGGAATACAATCAAAATTATCCCACCTATAAATAAAGAACCTATGAAATACCATATTCTTTTCTCTGACTGGAAGTAAATAGAAGACAAAAAGAAAATAATAAAGAGTACGAGCATAGAACCAAAGGTTCCAACTTCGAAACCACTACCAAATAGTGATATGTACATTGAGGAGGAGAAAAAAGAGGCAATCAAAAATACAAGAGGGATTGCCGCAGCAAATAATATCAATTTATCTTTTGGAATCACAAACTTACCATCACCAAGTCTTGAGATTAGCCAGAAGAATAGAGAGAGAGTTGCCCCGACTGACAACAAAAATCCTTTACTTGCTCCAAGTGTAACAGGAGTATAAGGGATAAAGAAAAACAAAAGAGCAAACAATGTAAATAAAAGAGTAACAAACGACAACTTATTAAAAAATTCTACTTTTTTTGATTCCATATTTTTATAAATGATAATTAATAATAACTAGTCTTAATATTATACACAATAAATGTAAATAAAACTACACAACCACTATGTTCATAACTCTATTTGGTATATAAATTACTTTTTTAATATCTTTACCTTCTGTCCAAGTAATTATATTACTATTTTTAAATGCTATTTCTTTAATTTCCTCTTCTTTTATATCTTTTGAGATCATAATTTCAGCACGAACTTTTCCATTTACTTGAATAGCAATCTTTATTTCATCATCAATAATCTTTTTTTCATCCCATTTTGGCCAAGAGCTTGTATGAATAGATTCCTTTTCACCTAAAGTATGCCATATCTCTTCTGTAATATGAGAAGCAAAAGGAGCAAGAATCTGCAAGAACATTTTAAAATCATTTTTTGAAATTCCTTCAGCCTTATCCATTTCATTCATAAATATCATCATCGCAGAAATAGAAGTATTGAAAGAAAAACTCTCAATATCTTCTGTGACTTTTTTAATAGTCTTGTGCAGTGACTTCACTACATCATCACTACTTTCATTTTCTGTAATTTTATTTTGGAGTCTATATACACGATCTATAAATCTTCTTGACCCTATTATACTCTCAGTAGACCAAGGTAAGCTTTGCTCAAATGGACCCATAAACATTTCATATACACGTAAAGTATCTGCACCATAATTACTTACTATGTCATCTGGGTTTATAACATTATTCCATCTCTTACTCATCTTGCGTCCATCGGTCGCCAAGATCATTCCTTGATTGATAAGTTTCTTGAATGGTTCTTTGTTTGGAACATAACCCATATCATAAAGAAAATTATTCCAGAAACGTGAATATAATAAATGCCCAGTGGCATGCTCTTGTCCACCAACATACATATCTACTTGATTCCAATAATCAAGATTTTTTCTTGATGCAAAATTCTTAGAATTTTGAGGATCCATATATCGCAAAAAATACCAAGACGATCCTGCCCACCCAGGCATAGTATTGGTCTCGTAACCTTCTTTAACCCAAGATTTTACACCAGCAAGAGGAGACTCCCCTGTACCCATAGATTCATAAGATTTTACATCAGGTAACTCAAGTGGTAAATCTTTTTCTTCTAGTGGGATTATAACTCCATCTTTATCGTATTTTAATGGTATTGGTTCACCCCAGTATCTCTGACGTGCAAAAATAGCATCTCTCATTTTATATTTTGTGACAATTTTTCCACCGACAAATTCTGTAATTTTTAAGCGGGCTTCTTCGGAGCTAATGTGATTAAATTTATCTGAGTTAATTAAAATACCATCATCAGTAGATGATTTAATATTAATTGGATCTCTAAAAATTCCATCATTTTTAAATACAACTTGTTTAATTTCTAAATTATATTTCTTCGCAAAATCAAAATCTCTCTCATCATGAGCAGGGACTGCCATCACTGCTCCTGTACCATAAGTCGCAAGTACATAGTCAGCAATCCATACTGGTACCTCTTCTCCATTTGCAGGATTGACAGCTTTAATACCTTTTAGTTCTACTCCTGTTTTTTCTTTATCATTTTTTGTACGATCTTCGTCAGTTTTATTTTTTACAGAATTTATATATTTATTTACTTCCTCCAAGTTTTCAATATTTGATTCTAATTTTTTAACAAGTGGATGTTCTGGAGCAAGCACTACATAAGTAGCACCAAATATAGTATCAGCACGAGTGGTGAATACTTTCAGAGGTCCAACCTCAAATGCTCCCAGAGGTTGTACCTCTGAAGATATAACAACCTTAAACTCTATTTCACTTCCTTCACTCTTACCTATCCAATTCTTTTGAATTTCTCTTATATGACTACTCCAATCTAATTCATCTAGACCAGAAATAAGTCTATCTGCATAAGCAGTAATACGCATAAACCATTGGCGCATTGATTTTTTTTCTACTTTAAAATTACCACGTTCAGATACAGGGTTACCATCTTTATCATTAATTATTTCATCATTGGCAAGTACAGTCCCCATCTCTGGGCACCAATTCACTTCACTATAACCCTCAAAAGCTAGACGATACTTCATAAGGATATCTTGCTTCTCTTTCATAGAAAAACCCTCCCAATCTTTCATGGTAAAAATTTCTGTATCTAAACTACAAGCTGCATTTACTTTTCCATTTCCATCTTTTTCAAAAATATTTTCAAGCTCTGATATAGGTCTTGCTTTATCTTCTGTCTTATCGTACCAGGAATTATAAATTTGAAGGAAAATCCACTGTGTCCATTTATAATATTTTGGATCTGTTGTATTTACTTTTCGTGACCAATCATAAGAAAGACCAATTATAGAAAGTTGACGTTCAAAAGTTTTTACATTTTCTTCAACAGCTTTTCTTGGGTGTATCTTATGCTGTAGAGCGTACTGCTCAGCAGGAAGACCAAAAGCATCGTAACCCATCGGATGGAGAACATTATACCCTTCCATTCTTTTCATTCGAGCATAAACATCACTTCCTATATACCCACGAGGATGTCCGACATGGAGACCCACACCAGAAGGATATGGGAACATATCAAGAACATACATCTTTTTAGTATCATTAGAATCTGAAGTTTTATAAGTCCCCTTATCTTCCCATTCTTTCTGCCACTTTTTTTCTATTTTTTTATGATCGTATTCTTTCATAATTATTTATTATCTCTACTTTTTGAATACTGGATATATATCTTTATCTATAGTACGAGTAAAACAAGTACGTCCAGTGGTATGATCCCATGAATCATTTATACCACTTGGATAAGGATAGCTTGAGGTTGCAATATTGCTCTTATCGTAAGACACCATAGGCATAACAACACCATTATTATTCTCCTGCCAACCTTTTGGTATATCAGCTCCAAAAGTAGCACATAATTCAAAAGAAAGATTATCCCCTTTAATATATTCATAATTTAATCCTTTCTCAAATTCTGGATCAACCGGGATAGAAAAACCTGTCATAGGGTTTGATAAATCAGTTAATAACTCAGGAAGTTTTTCTTTTTGTTGATAATAATTAATTACTTGATATTGTATATTTTGTAAATCATTTATTCTCTTATCATCTAGTCTCCAAACTCTCTGACTAGCTGGACTACCCATAACAAAGAAACTCCAGATAACTAAACCAAAAAAAAGAACAACAGAAACAATAGCAGAAATAAATCCAAATTTTTTAGATTTACTACTATTAAAATTTTTATTCTTCATTTTTAATGAATAATAAAAATCAATCAAAAAAGCAACAGTAAGAGTTCCTAGTACTTTAAAAATAAACCTAGAAGTAATTTCACCTGAGACAAAGTACCTAACAAGAGTAACTAAATCTATTGCAATAGTAAGACTTGCTAAAAATAAAATCAGGTAAATCATCCATTTACGTAATATCATATTTTTATAACCAATATCACCTTTTGATTCCTTAACCCAAAGATAAGATATGAAAATAAATATTGGGAAAAATATTATAAGAGTAGCTAAAGAAGCCCTAATAGTTTCAAAATTATATGAATTATACCCATACAAATAAGAGGAACTTAAAACATCTGGAAATTTTTTATTTAAAATATCAAAAAATAATATTAAAAAAGAGGATACGCTAGTTATTAATGTTACTATCACACCTAAAGATATAAAGAAAAATCTAGGTGTTAATTTTGACTTCTGTATTGTTGTTTCCATAATCATTGTATTATACCAGAAATATGATGTATAATAAAACCCGTTATGATGAAAAGATTAAAAGAGAAATCTTTAGACTCCGTTGAACGAATGGCTCTAAGAACTACACGTTTTATCGGATCTACAGAATCACTGGTTATACATACAATACTATTTATAG
>JBGSQV010000070.1:0-6622 GCA_041737855.1 Minisyncoccia bacterium
CGTAGATCTATCTGCTATTGAAGTTGAGAAGAAAGGTAAGAAAGAAGAAGAAGGAACAGAGACAGAAGAAAAAGCTGAATAATATAAATTATTTACAAATAAAAGCCACTTGGACCTACGGTCTAAGTGGCTTTTATGATACAATAGAACAATGAGTTTTAAATTCAAAAAAGGTTTTTATTTTGTGTTTATAGTTTTATTTTTGGTAAGTATAGTATCTTATCAAACACCAACAATATACGCAGCTACAGTACTAACTAACGCACAAGCAGACAAAGCTAGGCTTGAAGCAGACTTGGCAAAACTAGAACAAGAAATAGCTGCAAAACAAAAAGAACTAGACAATCAAAAAGGTCAGTCTGTTTCTATCTCTAGGGATATCTCTATTCTTACTTCTCAAATTTCAAAATCAAAACTAGATATAAAAGCAAAAAATCTTATTATTCAAAAATTAGGTGGAGAAATTACAGCAAAAAGTAAAACAATAACGGCTTTATCTACTAAGATAGAAAGAGAACAAGAATCCTTATCTCAGTTAATAAGAAAACAAAATCAAATAGATAATATCTCTATTGTTTCTTTAGTATTATCTCAAAGTAGTATTTCAGATGCTTATGGAGATATAAGTACTTTCGATTCAATCAAAAAAAGTATTAAGGATTCAGTAGATGAAATCCGAGGTGTTAGAGTATTAACAGAATCTGAGAAGAAAAATCTCGAAGATAAAAAGAATCAGGAGACAGATACTAAGTATGAACTAGAAAGCGCTAAGGCAAAAGTGGAGTTAAGTGAATCTCAAAAGAAAGAGCTTCTTTCTATTAGTAAAAATAAAGAAGCTGAATATCAAAAAGTTCTTGCTGAAAAAGCAAAAAAACGAGCCGAGATTCTTTCTGCTATATTTAATCTAGTGGGTGGTTCAACAAAAATAAATTTTGAAACAGCACTTGCTTATGCAAAAGAAGCTCAAAATTTATTAAATATAGATCCTGCTTTTCTGCTTGCAATATTAACTCAAGAAAGTAATCTAGGGGCAAACGTTGGACAATGCTACCTAACTGATACAAAAACTGGTGCAGGGGTTGGAGTAAATACCGGCAGAGCTTTCCCTAATGTTATGAAGCCAATGGGGATGTCTGGAAGAAAGGGTGATATTGATGATTTCTTTTCTATAACTTCCGCAGTCGGTAGAGATCCATTTAAGACCCTGGTATCTTGTCCTATTGCTGGAGTTTCTGGTTATGGTGGAGCTATGGGTCCTGCTCAATTTATCCCATCAACATGGGGGGGTTATAAGAGTAAACTGAAATCTACATTAGGGCACGATGCTGACCCTTGGAACCCAAGAGATGCTTTTGTAGCTTCTGCTACATTTTTGACAGATTTAGGTGCTGTCGGGAACTCAACAAGCGCACAATTAAAGGCTGCTTGTAGATATTATGGAACAGGCGGTTCAACTTGCTCTTATGGTAGGAGTGTAATAAAACTAAAAGAAGGAATTCAAGCAAATATAGACCTATTGCAAAACTAATAAAATAATGATAATATCACAAAACATATGAAAAAAGATATACACCCAAAATATAATAATAAATCAGAAGTAACTTGTGCTTGTGGCGCTATTTTTCCAGTTGGTTCAACAATGGAGAAAATCAACGTTGAAATCTGTAGTCAATGTCATCCATTTTATACAGGTAATGAAAAGGTTCTAGATACAGCTGGACGCGTAGATCGTTTCAAGAAACGTGCTGCTGCATCTGCAAAAACAAAGAAATAAATAATCTAAAATAAAAAGCTCTTTAATAGGGGCTTTTTATTTTTATGTTATAATTTATATATGATTCCAGATTTAGAACAATTAAAAAAAGATCACTCAACAAGTTATTTCGCTCTAGAATATGAGCGTCTTTTAGGTGAAGAAAAGAAAGTAAACGAAATGATAAATGAAGACGAAAGCTTAAAAGAACTCGCTGAAGAAGAGTTGCAAAATATCAAATTCCAAAAAGAAGCTATAGAGAGACAACTAGAGGAGATGGCAAAAAGAGAAAAAGAGGAAGAAGAATTTCCAAATGAAATAATTCTTGAAGTACGAGCAGGAGCAGGAGGGGACGAAGCTTCACTTTTTGCATGGGAGCTTGCTCATATGTATGAACGCTTTGCTGAAATAAAAAAATGGAGTTGGACAATGATAAATGATTCTTCAAATGAAGTAGGTGGGTACAAAGAAGCCTCTTTTGAGATAAAAGGTAAAGATTGTTATAAGCTCCTACGTTATGAGACAGGGGTACACAGAGTACAACGAGTTCCTGCGACTGAAAAGAATGGTAGAATTCATACTTCCACAGCCTCTGTTGCGATACTTCCACTTCGTAAAAAAACTAAAATAGTTATCAGTCCAGCAGATATAGAAATCGAGTACTCTAGATCAGGTGGTGCAGGAGGACAAAATGTGAACAAAGTGGAAACTGCTGTTCGTCTTATACATATACCTACAGGTATCGATGTTCGTTGTACAACAGAAAGAAAACAATTAGCCAATAGAGAAAAGGCTATGGAGATACTCCTTTCAAAACTTCAAATGCTTAAAGATGAAGAAGAAGCAAGTAAATATTCTGCAAATAGAAAAAATCAAATTGGAACAAGCGATAGAAGTGAGAAGATCCGCACTTATAACTTTCCCCAAGATAGAATTACAGACCATCGCATCCGCCAATCTTGGTCAAATATTCCAAGTATAATGGAAGGAAATATAACTAAAATAATAGAAGCACTTTCAAGTGGTGTAGTAGGGGATGCAGATGAAGAAAGTGAGTAATATAAATATTAGGAAGATATAAAAATAGCTCTTCTAAAAGAGTACTCGAATTTCTTACTAGAAATTTGCTCAGTTTTCGGCTCGACAGCCTCTTTTATAAGACTGTTTTTATATCTTCCTTTCTATTGCTTTAATTATGTATCTCTGTTATAGTTACCCTTAGTAGTTAGCTTATGTTTTGGTATTAGTTGCATTCTTCGCTGTGCAAACATTGAGGTATGTAAATGAAAATCGATATAGCGATTACATTTATAAATTAGTTTTTTCGAGTAGATGATATGAAAGTATCGCTATGAGAATACATTGTCATATATGGCAAAAAAGTTATATGTTGGTGGTCTTCCTTATAAGACTACAAACGATGAGCTAAGTGCTCACTTTAGTACAGCAGGAGCAGTTGCTTCAGCAACAATTATCATGGATAAGATGACAGGTCGCTCAAAAGGTTTCGGTTTCGTAGAAATGGAAAACGACGCTGATGCAGCAACAGCAATCTCAATGTTTGATGGAAAGGACTTCGAAGGAAGAAACCTTACAGTAAACGAAGCTCGTCCTATGGAAGAGCGTCCAAGAAGTAATTTTCAAAGATAATCTCTAAAAATTATTAAACAAAAATCCCCATTCGAAAGAATAGGGGATTTTTGTTTGCAAAACAAGGGATTTTTTGATACAATACCTGTGTTCTTTTCGGTTATGTATGTATTTTTTGCGTGTGTAGTTCAGTGGTAGAACGCTGTCCTGATAAGACAGAGGCCCTTGGTCCGATTCCAAGCACACGCACAAGGTTTTTTAAACCTTTTCTTTTTATGAATAATGAAGAAATACCACAAAAAATAGTAGCTCCATGGTGGAAAGATGGTCTTATTGTTTTTATAAAAGTTTCAGGATACATAGCTGTACCTGTAATAGTAGCTTCATATCTTGGAAAATATTTAGATCAAAAATATAATACGGGTAATTTAATATTTTTTATATTAGTTGGAGTAGCTTTTCTTTCTACTATTTATCTTATATGGAAAGATTTAAAAAATTATAAAAAGAAAATAGACAAAGAAGAAAAAGAAAGTAAATAATTTATGAATACAGAAAATAATATACAGATATCACATACAACAGCAGATCAGAACTCAATTACTACAAATGTAGTAGGAGTTGACTTAAAGCCCGCAACACAAGAAATAACTACTGAATCAACTCTCTACGCTGAGCCAATAATGCATTTTGGAACATTTACTGTAACCAATGCTCTTTTCACAAGCTGGGTGGTAGTTTTTGTAATAATTATTATATCTATAGCAGTTAGAATTAGTATCAAAAAAATACCAAAAGGAATTCAAAATTTATTTGAAATAATATTAGAAGAAGCACATTCTTTATGTGACCAAGTTACAAACAGTCGTATTATTACAAACAAAGCCTTCCCAATAGTTTTTGCAGTTTTTATGTTTGTTCTATTAAACAACTGGTTTGGAATTCTTCCACTTGGAGGATTGGGGCTCATAGAAGTAACCGAACACGGTAAAATGTTTATACCTATTTTTAGATCAGGAACAGCAGATATAAATGGTACATTACCACTTGCTATCATGTCAGTTATAGGAGCAAATATATTTGGAATATTTTCTATTGGTTTATGGAAAACAATAAATAAATATATTAACTTAAATGCACTTGGAAGTATTTTTACAAAAGTAAGAAAAGATCCAAGTATTCTAATGACAGCACCCATAATGTTTGCTGTAGGATTTATAGAATTAGTAGGAGAATTTGCAAAGATTGCATCTCTCTCTTTTCGTCTCTTTGGTAATGTTTTTGCAGGGGAGGTATTACTTGCTTCAATGGCTACAATCCTAGCGTATGCACTACCTACACCATTTTTACTCCTAGAAGTACTGGTGGGGGTTATACAAGCATTTATATTTGCCATCCTAACTCTTGTTTACTATACTATTTCCAGCATGGACCACGAACATGAGGAAAAGGAAGTTATAGAAGAAGAGGGTAAGGAAGTGCAAAGTTTAATGAGTGCGTAGTTGTATAAATATAAAGGTCAATCATTATTAGTTAATTAAGATAAAACATATGGAAACAACAATGTTAGCAAAAGCAATCGCAATCGGATTAGGTTCTATTGCTCCAGCTCTAGCAATCGGAATGATTGGTTCTAAGGCAATGGAAGCTATTGGACGTAATCCTGAAGCTTCTAGTAAAGTTTTCGTACCTATGCTTTTGGCATCAGCTTTCGCTGAAGCTATAGCTATTTACGCGCTTGTTATTGCATTTTCAATCAAATAATATTTTGAAGTTCGGTGCTCCGGTAGTAATCGGAACATCGTCTTCTGGATATTATTCAGAAAATTCTTAATCATAATTATTAACTATTAATTAAAAATACATGGATTCATTTATAGAAACATTTCATATAGACTGGAAAATAATAATAGCTCAAAGTATCAACTTTATTATTGTTCTTTTTGTTTTATATTTCCTTATTGTAAAGCCCCTAAAACAATTAATGAAAGAAAGATCAGCTCACATAGAAGGAGGACTAAATGATGCAAAAGCAAATGCAGAATTACTCGCAAATACAAAGAAAGAATACGATGCAGTTATATCAAAAGCTCGTACAGAAGCTCATACTATCTTTCAGGAGGGTAAAAACGAAGCTGAATCAAAAAAATCTGAAATGGTAGAAGAAGCCAAAAAAGAAGTTGATAATATGATAGCGAGTGGTAAAAAAGTACTGGAATCTGAAAAAGCTAAGATAATAGAGGAGGCAAAAAAAGAGATAGTTTCTCTTGTCGTTCTTTCTACAGAAAAGCTACTTGAGTCTCATCCAGACAAGAATTTTGATGAATTATCTATAAATAAGATAAAGAAAATGTAAATTTTATGGCAACTATTTCTATTAAAAATGTAGCTCAATCAATATACGAATCATCCTATAATAAAAAGGGTGAGGAACTTGATGCTGTCACAAAAAAAATAGTTGATTTAATTTCAAAAAAACATCTGTTAAGTAAATCAAAAGACATTTTAATACAACTAGAAAAAATAATAGACGAAAAAGAAGGAGTAGTAAGAGCAAAGATAAGTTCTAGAACAAAAATTGATAAAAAAGAGGTAGATGAAATAGAAGATTTTATAAAGAAAAAATACAAAGCAAACAATACCGTTCTAGAGTTTGAGATTGATGAAAAATTATTAGGAGGAATAAAGATACAAATAGGAGATGAGATAATAGATACTACACTAAAGAATAAAATTAAAAAATTACAAAATTATCTTATAAAAAATTAATCATATGACAAAAAATTACATTGTAGAAAATTTAAAAAAACAGATTGAAAACTTCAAAGATGAAGTTCGTTCAGAAAAAGTAGGATATGTTATCGAGGTTTTTGATGGTATTGCGAAAATATCTGGTCTTTCAGATGTAAAAGCGTCAGAAATGGTCTCATTTCCAAATGGAGAGGTAGGAGTAACATTGAACTTAGAAGAAGATTCAGTTGGAGTTATCATTCTTGGGGATTTCTCAAAAATAAGTGAAGGGGACATGGTAAAAGCAACTGGAGAAATTTTATCTGTTCCTGTATCAGATGCTCAAATAGGAAGAGTTCTAGATGCTCTTGGAAATCCAATCGATGGAAAAGGAGACATTAAAACAGATAAATTAAGTCCTATTGAAAAAGTTGCTCCTGGAGTTATCACACGTAAGTCTGTGGACCAAGCTGTACAAACTGGAATCAAGGCTATTGATGCTCTTATTCCTATTGGAAGAGGTCAACGTGAGCTTATTATCGGTGACCG
>JBGSQV010000034.1:0-2315 GCA_041737855.1 Minisyncoccia bacterium
GACGATGGAGTTTCATTACAGAATTAGGACTATTTGTATAAACATAAGCATCTATACAAGCATCTATCTTGTACCAATGTTCTTGCATTCGTAATCCAATTTCTTGATCTTCTGTATTGTGAGCTTTTCTATAAGGACCAAGTTCGTCAAAAACCTTTTTCTTAAAAATAGAAAATGGCCCTGGTGTTACATGAATACCGCCAATAAAACCGAGCATTTTTTTAACATAATTAGCCATTTCGTATTCCACCCTTTGAACTGTTTGAATAACATTCTTTGGATCAAAAACAAGAATGGAAGGGGCAACTGCCATTATTTTATTATTAGATGCAAACGTATTCATTATTCTCTTCAGTGCCTGAGGGTGAACAAAAGAATCAGCATCTAAGCAACCAATAAATTCAGATTCTAGATTTTTTAATCCTAAGTTAAGGGCTGTATGCTTTCCTCCGTTTTCTTTATGAAAAATTCTTATATTCGGATGATTAACATATTGCTGCATTAAATCCCAAGTTCCGTCACGGCTTCCATCATCTATTATAAAAATTTTTAATTTTTCTCTTGGATAATCTAGAGCTAAAAGAGATTTGATTGTTTTTTCTAGAGTTTTTTCCTCATTATAACAAGGGACCATAATGGTAACTGTTGGGTAAATATCGAGCTCAAGATGCTCTGGGCTATATACAATTTGTTTGCGTTTTTGTAAAAATGTAACCAAAAAAAATATTTGGGCATAGACTGCTACAAAAGCAAAAGTATAGAAAATAATGATATAGATTGAATCCATATAATAGAAGCTATTATACCATATTCTATATATTTTTCAATGCAATATATCTATTTCAAAAAGATACATATATGATATAATCAAGTGTATGGAAAACACAAAAGAACAAAAAATTACAACACCTATGGCAATTATTGTTGCTGGAGTTCTTGTAATGATAGGTATTTTATTAACAAATAACACCGGTGGTGCAACAAAAGAAAAAACATTATCAGAACAAGTTGGAGTATCAAAAACAGACCTTGCTTCATGTATACAAAATTTTGATAAAGACACTTTCAATAAAAATATTCAAACTAGCGTAGAAAGTGCAATGAAAGGAGAAACTGGTATAGGTACACCTTATAGTATAATTATTGGTGCAAATGGAGTTAAATCAAAAATTAACGGAGCTGATTCTTACGAGAATGTGAAAAAGGTTATAGATGAAGTTATCGCAGGAAAAGTAACAACTCCATATATAGGAGAAGTCGCCCCGGTAGATCCAAATGAACACATACTTGGAGATATAACAAAAGCACAAGTTACAATTATTGAATATTCTGATTTTGAGTGTCCTTATTGTGCAAGATTCCATCCTACTTTAGAAAAAATAGTAAGTGAATCAAATGGAAATGTTGCTTGGGTCTATCGTAATTTTCCACTAGTTCAAATACATCAGCACGCAATGGAAAGAGCTATCGCAGCAGAATGTGTAACTAAAATCAAAGGAAATAATGCTTTCTGGAAATATGCTGATCTATTATTCAAACTTGTAGCTCCTCAAGAAGCTCCCGTTGATGAACAATTATAAAAATTTAAAACAAAAAAAGACTAGGCATAGCCTAGTCTTTTTTTGTTAATCGAAATAATTCTTTAGTCTAGCAATTTTTTCATTATTACGAAGCTTTTCATGAACCTTGGCTTCAATCTGACGTATACGCTCACGAGTGACTCCAAACTCCTGACCTACTTCTTCAAGAGTGTGCTGTATTCCATCCATAAGCCCATAACGAAGTTCAAGTATTTTTCTTTCTTTTGGGTTAAGGGTATCGAGCACTTCTTTAATCTGATCTGAGAGAATTCTTCTTGAAGCATCTTGATCTGGGCGAAGAATTTTATCATCTGGAATGAATTCCCCTCTTGTAGATTTTTCATCATCATCACCTATTGGCTGTTCTAAGGATACAGTGTCTTGATTTATTTGTTCTATAATATGAATTTTTTCAACTTCTAAATTCATTTCCATTGCAATCTCTTCTATAAGAGGTTCACGTCCTAGATCTTGAGATAATCTTCTTACAACTTGTTTATATTTTGATATGGTTTCAACCATATGAACTGGAATACGAATAGTTCTAGATTGATCAGCAAGAGCACGAGTTATAGACTGACGAATCCACCATGTAGCATATGTTGAAAATTTATATCCTTTTGTCCAATCAAATTTCTCAACAGCTTTAAATAAACCTAAATTACCCTCTTGGATTAGATCAAGCAAAGTAAGATCAGAACTACGTCCTACGTACTTTTTAGCAATAGATACCAC
>JBGSQV010000043.1:0-16197 GCA_041737855.1 Minisyncoccia bacterium
ATATAATACTGAAGTGATCGATGAAAAGAAATTGTGCTAATTTTTTTCTTTTTATCTTTTTCTCCTGGGGTCATATCAATAGATAATTTTGATTCTGAAAGATATCTACTAACAATGCGTGACTGTACTCCATCAGTAAAATACCAATCACTCCCCTGTGGTACTCTAAATGCTGGATGATTTAAGACCATCACAATCCTTCCGTTATCTTTCAATACCCTCTTACATTCAACTAAAACTTCATTTACATTTTCAATATTCTGAATTGCAAGAACTACTACAATAGTATCAATAGTTTTATCTTTCAAGAATTGTGCACGATGAGCAGGAGTAATATAAAAATTAATTTTTTCTTTGCTATTCTTCTTTGCAGTTTCTATTAACTTTTTTGATAAATCCGAAGCCACAACACTAGCCCCCTCATGAGCAAAAACATTTGTAAAGTAGCCCTGCCCACAAGCCAAGTCGTACACCCGCTCCCCTTTCTTTAGACTAAGAACACGCAATAGATTGGGTAATATCACTTTAGCTTGATAACTATCATCATCTTTCAATAATTCATCATACCAGCCCGCTACAGCATTCCAAGATGTATCTTTTTTGGGTAAATTTTTCATATATTGATTATATATTTTTATTCTATTATTGTCATATCTTCTGGTCTAATTTCTTTTTCTACATAATCTTCTACATCTTTTTTCTTTTTCATAAATAAAAAACTCGTAACTCCTAGTCCAAGGATAACTAAAAGACCAATAAATGGATATGCTGAATTTGATACATCAGATTTTGTATTTCCTGCACTTGCACTCAAGTCATTTAGATTTATTACCTCTAAATTATTTGAACTAGAATCATCCTTAAAATCATTGGATTGATTTGAATTATTATTTGTAATTTTATTATTCACCGATATACTTTTTACTGACATTTTCTTTTGCTCAGGATAAGTTGCTATTGTTTCTTTGTTTGGATTAGTAATAATTACATACTTTATATCTTCACCCATAAAGCCTGTTATTTTGGGAGATAATTTTATTTTTTTACCTTGTAATAGTGTTGTACCTTCTGGAATAATAAAATAATGCATTCCTGCTGTGATGATCCAATTTGAAAGGGTAATATCATATTTCGATTTATTTTCTAATTCAACATATGGATCAAAATAAGAACCTACAGAACTTATATAAATATCTGCTGGAATAACTTTTATATTTATCTTATCTATAGCATCTGCAGTCTGGCTAAAAATAGTACTGAAATAAGAAAGACTTAAAACATAATCACCAGGATATTCATAAATATGCTCAAACGGACAAGTGTTATTTATTTCATTTTTTGACCCATCTCCAAAATTCCAAACGAATCTACCTACAGCATAAGTCTCACCTTTATTTGTGGTGGTCAAAGAACTAACAGAGAATGGGATTCCAGCCACAACTATTTTAGTAGATATAATCTTAGTTGTTATTTTAAGAGGTACTGAATCATTTGTTTGTATATTATCTTCTGTATAAGCTACATTAGAACTTTCACTAGAAGTATCTGAAGAGAAATTATTGGAAACCCCACTATTTGAAGTTCCCGGAGTGTGTGAGGAAATAATCCAATCTCCACCAGAGACTTTTTGAATACTTTTTCCATCTGTAGGATTTGGAGCACAGATACTTCCACAATCATTAACACTTCCCCACCCAAATTTATCCATTAATTCTTGATTTGAATTTTTTAACTGAATTGTATTGGATTCTGTTAAAGTTAAACCACTATAAACTATATCTGAATTTGCTATATCACTTTTAGATATAACAAAATAGCCTCCTGCATCAATACTCTTTCCATTAAAATAAGTCTTAGAAATAAGCGAACCAAAAGTGCTTCCAGTCGCTGTTTTTCTCTGTATGTACCAATCTGTTAGATCCACAGATGAACTACCAGAATTATAAAGCTCTATGAACCGCTCTTCTGTTGGATTCAACTGAACTTCGTTAATCGAAACACTCGCACTAGCTATATTAAAACAAGAAAAAAACACTACTAATAATAAAATTATATAATTTTTTTTACATTTGGGGGTCATTTTTAAAAAATAATTATTATAAAACTTTTCGAAGAACATCTTCTGGAACTTCTTTTTTTGCTTTGCGTTTTTGCCAAGAATCATTACCTTCTTTTTTGTTTTCTAATATTAGTTCCTCTTTTTTCTCCTCAATTTTTTTAATAATAACTGGTTCTTCTTTTATTTCAACAGGTTTTTCTTCCTTTTTTACAGAAATTTTATCTACTCCTCCATCATGACTAGTCACCACTATTGGAGATTCTACTTTTTCTTCTTGTTTATTTACTATTGGTTCAATTTCAATCTTAGGTTTTTCTATTTCTTTTTCTTTTGGTGTAACTTCTGATTTAGTATTGGAAATATTAAATTTAGAGAGGACATCTTTTAGTGAAGTTATTTTTTCTTCTGATGCTTCTCTAGAAATTGGTGCTATTTTCTGTATTTGTTTATTACTATTTTTCAACTCAGAAAGAGACATTGGTTTTTGTGTTGGTTTAACATTTTCTTCTATTTTTAAACCATCTTTAGAATCTGGAGTTTTTTCACCCTTAGCTATTTTTTCTAATAAACCTCTTAGAAGAGGAGAAGGACCAGAGCGTTTCTTCTTTTCTACAAAAGGAGCTTTATTAGTATCTGTGCTTTTTCTTGGTGAACTGTCTTTATTATTCTTTGTATTATTAGAATTACTATGCGAAGAAAAATGATTATGATTTGAATAACTATTTTTATCTGAAGTAGCTGGAGTAAACTCTATACCTAAAGCAGACAATGGTTCTGTGGAAACTTTTTCTTCTTGATTGGCTGAGCGAATAGCCATAAAACCATGTTGAGGTTTAAGCTCACCATTCTTAATCTTGAACATACATTCTTTACAATAAACAGGTCGGCCCTCTTTTGGCTCAAAAGGAACCATGGTTGATTTTCCACAATTAGAACAATCTGCTTTATATTTTGCATCACCATCTCCAACTTGAAGCATTCCACTCCATCTCGATATATCATCCTCAACTTCTTTATTTGGTTTTGTATAAAGCTTACGAGATGATTCTATTATTTTTTCTCTGACACCCTTAGATAAATCAATCTTTATAGGAGGAAGAGTCGTTGCAGAGAATGGACGACTAGTAACTCCATCAATCATTAACTTCAAATACACATTATAGTTTGGCAAGTTAACTAAGTCTTGAGCTGTAAATTCTGGCTCAAATTCTTTCTCTAAAAAGTCTGCATCATCGGCGCCAACACGGAATATAATCATAGTACCAACGTTACCAAAAACTGCATCACGAACCTTTGAACCATCTTTATTCTCAAGCTGAGCAGTGTATTGGTGAGCAACAGTAAGATTGAGTCTGTACTTACGAGCCTCAGATAAAATGTTTGCAAATGAATCTGTCGCAAAATTTTGGAACTCATCGACATATAAATAGAAGTCTTTTCTTTCTTCTTCTGGAATACGTACACGCTCCATTGCTGCAAGCTGAATTTTAGTAATAATCATACCTCCAAGAAGCGCTGAGTTATCTTCACCGATACGCCCCTTGGATACATTCACAAGGAAGATCTTCCCTTCATTCATTATATTAAAAATATCTATGGTTGATTTTGGTTGTCCTACAACGTTACGAATGATAGAAGTAGACAAGAATTGTCCAACCTTATTTTGAATAGGAGCAATAGCTTCATTTCTAAACTGCTCACGCCATTGTTCATATTCATGAACCCAGAAAGCTTTTACAACTGGATCCTTTAAATTCCCTATTATCATTTGACGATAATCTTTGTCTACAAGAAGACGAGGAATACCAAGAAGAGTAGTACCAGGAGTATCAAGAAGAGCAAGAATAGCATTGTTTAAAATGTATTCCATACGAGAACTCCAAGCATTTGCCCAAATCTTCGTGAATATTCCCATGAGACCAGAAGCCACCAAGTGCTTATATTTAGGATCATCAAGTTGGATTACATTGAAACCAATATGAAAGTCTGTATCAGCTGGATTGAAATAGATTACATCTTTTACTCTATGTTCTGGGATAAGATGAAGAATCTCTTCAACAAGTTCTCCGTGAGGATCAACAACACAGACACCTTCTCCATTTTGAATATTTTGAACTATTAGATTTGAAAGCAGTACAGATTTACCAGTACCTGACTTTCCTAAGACATACATATGCTGACGGCGATCCTTACGCTTTATTCCAAAAATATCATCACTATTACGAAAGTTCGTCTTAGCAAAATATGTTATGTCTCTGTTATGTGGAATTTCATTTTCCATAGATTACTTATATTGTACCTTAATTTTAAAAAATTAAAAAGAGTAAACTACAGCTTGTTTTTATTTATTATTCAAAATTGAAGAATGAAAAACTTCTGGTTTATGTGGCTTACCTATGATGATCTCTATCGAGGGTAAATTTCCATTTTTAATAGTCTCGGTTAAATTATTATATAAAGCTTTTTGATCATAACCAAGAAAAACAACACTGGGCTTCACTTCTTTTAATATATTATATGTGCCAATCTTAGGATCACCTAAAAGGACAATATCTATCTCCTGAACCTTCAAAAGGTTATTTATTCTTTCTTCTTCATTATTTTTTGGTAATTTATTTTTTAACTCTTTTACAATACTATCTCGTGCTACAACAGCAACAAGATGATTACCTTGCTTTTTTGCATCTTTTATAAAAGATGAGTGTCCGTCGTGGATACCATCAAAAACTCCAAAAATGACTACGGTTCTATTTATCATATTTATTTGATGACTGTTGTCATCCATTCTTTGTATGGATGATTTATCCTACGTACATCAACACCCCCAATGAGTGGAACACTATAAGAATGATTTTCTGAAATAATTTGATTTACTTCCTCTATCTTTGATTCAAATGTAGTGATCATAAGCATGGCTTGATCAACACAACGGAAAGAACCCTCCCAGTCATAACAAGAAGAAATAGGCCAAAAATCCACACAAGCGCCTATTTTCTTAGTGATAATCAAAGTTCCAAGCTCTTTCGCTTCATCTATATTTTCACATGTTGTATATATAAATACCATAAAATATATGAATTGTTGGTTACGACCTTTACACTATAATTATAACATAAAGTCAATAATTGCCTAGAGTAAAGAACCAAACATATAAATATATCTGGTTGTTTTATAGATTGTATTTTTAATTATATTAGTGGCTCCCCTCCTTTTTCCTCCTCATCTATTTTTTCTATTTCAATTTCTTGATCCCCTATTTCTCTCCCTTTATTATTTATAGCAGCTTTTTCTTGAGCAGATCTTATGATAGTTGCTTCTTCTTCAGCGATAAGTTTATGAGCCTCACCTGCTAGTATCGCATACTTGCGACGAGATGCATTTAGTATTTCTTCACGATAAGATCGATGAGTCGGAGAAAGTACTCTTAGTGTCTCAGCTGAGAATGGATCATAACTTTCTCCATCAATAGTCATTTTTATATAAAACTCCCCTACTCCAAGATTTATCATATCTTTCACATCAAAAACTGGAGCAAACTCTGGTTTCAATTTTACAGCATCATCACCTCCTACTCTAAATGTAATAATATTACCAACATTTCCAAGCACAGCCTGCTGAAGCTTTGGTAGAAGTTGTCCTACGTACTGGTGCGCAACAGTTAGATTGATACCATATTTACGAGCTTCTGAAAGAATATTTTCAAATGTATCTGTTACGATATTCTGGAACTCATCGACGTACAAATAAAAATCTGTACGATCTTTTGGTTCAAGTTTTGCACGAGCCATACCAGCTTGTTTTATTTTTGTAAGAAACATAGCTCCAAAGAAAGAGGAGTTTTCTTCTCCTATCTTACCTTTTGATAAATTAATCAAAATAATTTTTTGATCATTCATTAATTGTTCTAGGTCTATTTTATTTTCCTTTTGACCAAAAATATTACGAAGCATTGGATCAGATAAAAATTGCCCCAATTTATTTACCAAAGGAATAATAGCATCTGTATCAAACTTCTCTGACCAATCCGCGAATTCTATGGCCCAGAAGCGTTTAACCATGTCGTCTTGGATATACTCCACTACTTTCTGACGATAATTACGATCTGTAAGCATACTTATCATTCCACGCATTGTCGCATATGGATAGTCCAAAAGAGCCAAAACGGTAAAGCGAAAAACGTGCTCAAGACGAGGGGTCCAGTTTGCTCCGAACTGCTTTTTTAAAACTTCTATCAATCCTTGAGTCAATTGATGTTTAAACGTAGGATCAATATTTGAAAGTGGATTGAAAGATGAAGGATACTCTATATCCCCAGGGTCGATAATACAAACATCTTCAATTCTTTCTTCTGGAATAAAATTCAGAATATCTTCAATAAGTTCTCCATGAGGATCAATAACACAGACACCATGACCATATGCAATATCTTGGCGAATCATTAATTCTTGAAGTTTAGATTTACCAACCCCAGACTTACCAATAATATACATATGACGTCGGCGATCTATACGATTAATACCAAATACAAATTTCTTCTCTTCTAGAGAAGCCACATAATTTGTACGCCCAATAAAAACAACTTCACTTGGATCTGACTTGCCTAGGACTGGTAGATCTGGTGGTGGTGGAGCGTATTTTATTATTTGAATCTTATTTGGTTTGTTTAAGGCCATACTCTATATATTGTATCAAATTATAATAAAACCCGATAGTATGATTTTGTAAAAAATTTTACAACAAGGTATATTAATTACCATATAACAACGGTATTCTGACATTGAGCAAATGAATTTGTATTCATTTGCTCATGCTCTTCATTTGTTGTTATAATACAAACATAATAATAAATTTATGGATCAAGAAAAAAACTCTCAAGTAGAGCAAGAAACTTTAATAGAAAACCCTGCTTTTATAAAAAATTTAGGCGAGGTTAAAAAAGAAACACTTCTAAAAGAAGGTGAAAATTATATTAAAAAACTTGGACCTGGAATAATAACAGGGGCTGCCGATGACGACCCCGCTGGAATCGCTACATACTCACAGACAGGAGCTCAGTATGGTACAAGCTTGATATGGCTTGCTGTTTGGGTTTATCCTCTCGTATCAACAGTCCAAGAAATGTGTGCAAGAATAGCCCTCGTCACAGGAAGAGGTCTCGCTTCAAACATTAAAAGTGCTTACTCTCGAAACATCCTTTATATTTGTACAATTCTTTTATTGGTAGCAAATACATTAAATATCGGGGCTGACTTGGGTGCAATGGCGAAAGCAGTCCAGCTCATATCCCCCAACTTATCTTTTGTTTTTTTAGTTGTATTTATAGGTATAGGAGGATTATTTATGGAAATATTTATTCCATATAAAAAATATTCTCAATATCTAAAATGGTTAGTATTAGCCGTATTCGCATACATCATAACAGGATTGATCATTCACATGGATTGGTCTTTACTATTACACGATAGTTTTATTCCAAACATCACATTCTCTAAAACTCAAATACTACTAATAACTGGAATACTCGGAACAACGATTTCTCCTTACTTATTCTTCTGGCAAACCTCACAAGAAATAGAAGAAGAGATAGAAGCAGGTAAAAGAACAATCAAAGCTCGCAGAGAAACAAACCCAGCTGAGATTAAAAAAATGAAAGTTGATATTTGGGCTGGAATGTTTCTTTCAAACCTTGTTATGTTTTTCATAATTGCTGTATGTGCAAATACTCTATTTATAAATGGAATTACAACTATCAACACAGCTGCAGATGCAGCTCTTGCTCTTCGCCCACTTGCGGGACAATGGGCTACATTATTATTTGCGATAGGTATCATAGGGACTGGGTTACTTGCCATACCTGTTCTTGCTGGATCTGTGTCTTATGCTATTTCTGAAAGTTTCGGATGGAAAGAAGGTCTTTATCGTAAATATAAATCAGCACAAGCTTTCTATGGGGTTATAGGGATATCTATAATAATCGGTATACTTCTAAACTTTGTCGGAATTGATCCAATAAAAGCTCTGATCTACTCTGCGATTGCCAACGGTATTGCTGCTCCGATCATACTAGTGTTCATAGTAAAAATAAGTAGTAGTAAAAAAATAATGGGTGAATACAAAAATTCAACCATAACAAAAACCTTGGGCTGGATAGCAACTGTACTTATGGGGGTCACAGCTATAGCTGCAATATATTCACTTTTCTCTTAGGGTATTTGCAAAAAAATAAAAATACGGTAAGATAGATAAGTATAAGTTTTGGGCCTTTAGCTCATCTGGTAGAGCGCCTCATTTGCAATGAGGAGGTAAGCGGTCCGAGTCCGCTAAGGTCCACCCAAAGGTACGAAACGGTTTTCGAAACACTCGAATCCTCGTTTACACTTATAATTCAATACATTTTGAGAAACATAGAGTTCTGAAAAGATAATTCGTATAATTATCTCTTTTTCTTGTGGTGTAGCTAATTCATATTGTGGCATAAGGTTCTTAATTAGTTCTGAAAGTTTTTGTATGTATTCTATAGTTTCCTGTATTGCTACAGCAGAAGCTTGTTCTTCGTATTGAAGTGAATCAAGTTCATTAATAAGTTTGGTCTCTTCTTCTAGTAACGCTTCAGGAGAATACACGCCAGTCTTTAAAAGATTGAGCTTGTTTGATTGTAAATATGAGAGGTCTTCTTTTGTCTTCTTTTTCTTTCTTTCTATTTGTTCAAATTCATTTTTTCTTTTCTCTTCAAGTAAAGCTATATCTGTATCTACACTCTCGTCCATTTTTTCAAGTTCTTCTTTTGTAAAACATAGGCTAGAAATTAACTCGCCTATTTTCTCACTAATAAATGCGAAGTTAAAACTTTTGGAAGTATTCTCACATCCACTGACACAACGAGAATAAAAGTACAATATTCCTTTTCTGTAATATGGCGTATAAATACGACCGCAACAAGCACAGCGGACTATACCCCGAAGTGGTAAATCAATCTTCTCTGTGTAGTGAATACCAACTTTTTTCTTTTTGAGCATAGCTTGAACTTGATAAAATGTTTCGTCGTCTATAAGAGCTTCGTGACTATTGCTTTTGATATATTTGCCATCATTTCCTTTTAGTAATCCAAGATAGAAATTATTTGCAAAAATTCTACTCAAGCCATTTTTATTAAATGGACGTGATATCTTTTCTATTTCAACTTCATTATCATCTTCTTCTGCTAACATTTCGCTTTTAGTTCTCTTTCTTCTCATCGGTACAGTTACCAGCCCTTGCTCTTTGGCATATCGAGTAAGGTCAGAGAGACTCCAGTCTCCAGTAGCATAGTATCTAAACATTTGTTTAATAATTGGTGCTCGTATAGGGTCTAATGGCTTATGCTCCATATTTCCCTCATTAAGATAACCTATAGGAGCTTTGTAAGTACAAATTGCATCTTGTCTAGCCTTTTTTAATGCCAAAGATATTTTTTCACTTGTTACTCGTGAGTAATGTTGAGAAAATACACCATCAATATCCTTATGAAGCTCCCCAGAGCTTGATTTGTCATAAGTTGTGTAAGTAAAACGAATATCAACACCCTTACGCATTAATTTTTTAATAAGAACATCGTCACCTCCGTTTCTACTTATTCTATCCCAACAAAGACATACAATGCCTTTAAAATAACCCCGACTAACAAGCTCTACCATTTTCTGAAACTTTGGTCTATCAATATGATACTGAACTAATCCATTGTCAGCGAAAGTGATGTCATTGTCTTCTTTAAACCCTGAATGTTTTTCTGAGATAATACCGTTCGAGCAAAAACCTTCAATCTTAATTGGTGCTATTGGTAAATTACTCCTAACAGCGAAACGCGTATTTTCTGTTCTTTGATAAGAAAGAGAATTTTTCTGATTATCCTCGTCATCTGTACTTTTCCTGTCATAAATTAGATAATCATCACAATACTTTCCGTTTTTTATTTCTTCTAATAATTTTTTAATTATTTCTTCTTCATTTTTCATATCATTTTATTTTTTTGAACACTTACCATTGTTAATAATGTAACTCTCTGAAATTACACGCTTCTGAATACTTTTTAGTATCTCACCTAATTCTTGTAATGATGTCCTAACCTCTCTACCAAAATTTTGTTGTACGATACTGCGTAACGCTGTACTCATAGATATTGTATCTACACAAAATATCGAGAGAGTATTTTCTTCTTTATTATTCATTTTCATAATTTTAATAATTTAATTTTATAATTAGTAATATGTGCAAACTTCTCATTGTTATACTGGTATAAATTGGAAGTATTTGAGCCTTTCAAATGAAAAGTTGATACACATTACCTTTTTGTTTATAAGGATGTGTTATAGGGCATTTAATCCTTTGTTTTTTCCTTCCTCAAGGGGGTTTGAAGCACTATAGAGATAATTCAAATATTGCTTTTTCTCTGAACTTTCATAATCAACACTTTCTGTGATAAGTTCGTTCATTGCAATACCTAACCACTTCCGAGTAAACTTTCTATCTCTTACTGCTTCTATAAGGCAAATATAATCACCCCACAATGGATTCTTCTCCTGCTTTTTCAGGAATAATGCTTTTATACTTTTCATACTATTCAGGGAGATGGTTAGATTTGCTTTGTCTATCAACCAACTTCAAATAACTAGTAAGAGCAGAGTCTACTATCCTAGACATCCTTATATTCAACCGTTGCGACAATACCTTAACTTCGTTCCTTATACCTACATCAATACGAACCAGAACTGTATTTCTTGGTTCTTTTACTTTCTTTCTCAACATAATATTTAATTGTTAGAGCTATGATAATGAGCGGTTTGTTTGAGCAAACACGCCAAAAAAATACATATTATATTGTGCATTTCATATCATAGTAGATAGCCCAGACCAATTTAACTTATACGTAACGTTGTTCTTAACATTTTATAACCTTTTTAACAGTTCTTAACTTTTTACAACATTTTATAACCGTATACTTTGACTTGACTGAACTTAACTGGTTACATTATAGCACAAAGCTGTAAACAATAACAGTATTTTATAGAAAAAAATAATGCTCAGAAAAAAGTTTCATTCATATACTCTCATAGTTTTAAAGGGGTGTACGGGGAGTAGTTGTTTCTTTTATATAGTAAAGGTGGGACTCCAAAGGTAGTCATACCACCTACGCCTTTTGATAAAATCTTCAAAACTGATATTCGGAAGACTAAAAATTTTAAATAATAAAATTTGAGAAAAGGCTAAAATGTCATATAGTGTACCATTACTTAGGAATGGGTAAAATTCTATATATTATAACGATATTCTGCGAAACTCCGTAAATGCTCCTGTTCCTGATACTGCTCGTTTATTTTACATAGAATTCAGTATTGAGGTACAGATTAATTTTATCTATACATTAGTAAACTTTAATATGGTATAATATACACATATTATTAATCGTAATTTTTAAAACTATTTTATATGAAAAAGTTATTAATGGGTCTGTTCATGTTTAGTTTTCTACTTGTAGGTTCTCAAGCTCACGCAGAAGATACTCCTTCGATAACTGTTACATCTCCAAATAATGGTGGTGAGTCAATTGAAGTTGGTGGAAAAATAGAAATTCGTTGGATGTCTCCCAATATAAGTTCAGCTTTGAACGAAATTTATATTTCAGATGGTACTCATAAAGGCCACACTGAAAAGGTAAGAATGGAAAATAATGAAGGAAGTGTAATTTATACATTAGATAGTAATTTAATTCCTGGATCAAACTATAAAGCATATGTTTCTACTGCTTATGGTAGTGCTGTTTCTGTTTCTGATTCTTCTGATAATTCATTTACAATTAAATCAGCTGTTAGTGTTTTGGGCACACCCTCAATTACTGTTCTTTCTCCAAACGGTGGGGAAGTATATCAAGCTGGGCAACAGATTACAGTGAAGTGGAAAAGTCAGAATTTACCACAAGATGCTAAAATTAGAGTTATTCTCGAATCGCCCCGCGATTTAGTTTCTAGTTTTAATCCCCCAACTTATTATGTAAGTAATTCTGGATATACAACATTTACTCTACCAAAGGAGTCTGATTTCATAAAAGGTTATGCTATTCCTTGGGGAAAAAATTTCCGATTTGAAGTTGCTGCACCTAATTCAAATGTAACTGCATCTCTTGCATTAGATTTTTCTGATAATACTTTTTCAATTAAGGAATTAACAACTGATGACACAACTCCTTCAATTAATGTTTCAGGCTGTACAGCAAACTCTAATTTTAGTATAACAACAGGACAAGCTTGCCCTAAAATTTTAACTGAAAATAAAGGTTGTTTATCTGGTTATAAGTTTAGCCCAATAACAGGGCAGGCTTGTAAAGAAGACACAACAGTAGTCTCAAATGAATCATCCTCTGATGTTTCTACTTCTGATACTGTTACAACTACTCCCATAAAAAGAACTCTAAAGAAAGGAATAAAAGGAGATGATGTTAAGATACTTCAACTATTTCTTAATTTAGCTGCGGATGGGTCATTTGGTCCACAGACACAACAAAAAGTTATGGAGTGGCAAGTAGCAAACGGCCTTACTCCAGATGGAGCATTTGGTATTAAAAGTGCTACAAAAGCAGGGTTAGTTGAATAAAAATAAATGATTAAAACACTCCGACATGAAAATCGGAGTGTTTTAATTTTCGTAAAGCTTTGATAATCATTATTTTGGGTACAGGACGACTTTACCCCTTGATAGCTTCCGTATTCCTTAAATACGAAACAGAGGTAATTCTATAGGAGGGTCAAATAAACACGTAACGCTGTGAATTTAAACTTGACCCGATTTTATTTATTAACGGTGATTGAACAATCGCAAGCCCCCTTCATAAAGCATAGTATAACCGTCATTAGCCTTACTTAATTACTTCGATTTTCAACCTGAGATACTTCGGCACTAATCAGATGGCTGGGTGGAAAGTCGTTACAACCATTTTCCCAGCTTTCGCATTAATGTCTAAATATCCCTTATGGCTCTTATTCAAAGCCGTTTGCCTTATTTGCTCATTGGTTAGATGTCACATATGGTTTTGTTGGAGTTGTTTGACTTGAGCTCTCCAAAAACAAGGTTTCGTTAAATTTTGCATATACATATCATATTTATTCTTAACTTTAACCTTGTACCGAGCGTAATTTTATCATTGTGCAGAAGATGATAATCTTTATTAGAGATACTCCGCTACCCGTAACGATATTCGTGTGTACACATTTTAACATAGTCCCATTCTTTCTTGCTAGCATAAATGAAGAACACTTAAGTCATAATATCTTGTATGCTTTTAATAACTGAAATGGTATAATCTCTATTATTAACTAGTTCTGAAAGCCAGACTATAAGTCCACAAATATTAAAATCCCCACTATTAGGGATTTTTAGTTTTATATATAAATATGTTATTATATAAAGTATGAAACAATCAAGATTAGATCAATTATCAGACGGCATATTTGCCATAGTTATGACCATTTTGGTCTTTGAGATAAGAATACCTGCTCACATAGGTATAGTTAGTGAACCAGCTCTTATAAGTTCTTTATTAAATTTATCTCCACTATTATTGAGTTATATATTGAGTTTCTCTCTCCTTTTTACTTACTGGAGATCACACCATATAATCGCATCTGTTCTTGCTAAAAATATTGATATACCATTCTCAAATATAAATGGAGCATTTTTATTTTTAGTTGCACTAGTTCCATTCTCATCACATTTCCTTGGAAATTACATTTACTCACAAACAGCAGTTATAGTTTTTGCGTTAAATATAATATTGATAGGTATGACCCTACATAAGATGAGGCAATATGTCATACGATCAAAAACAATAGAGAATACCCCCTTCACTAAAAGAGATGGTGAACATGCAAATATGCATATACTCTTCCCTGTATTTTCAGCAGTAATCTCTATAATTGTATCATTCTATAGTACAAATACTGCGATATTAATATTTACAATTGCAATATTATTTAACCTTTCAAAAGATGGAACAAAATATATATTCTATTTCATTGATAAATTTCGCAAAGTAGAAGAAGAAGTTGAAAAAGAAGTTGAAAAGGAGGTGATAGGAAAAGAAATATAATCTCCACTAAATATTATTAGCCAATTTCTCAATGGCTTCTTTTACGGGTATCTTTTCAAAAATAACAGAGTTGATCAGACTGAAAAAACTTAAATCTAAATTTTCATTATTCATTTTTAAAATATTCTTCAAAGCAGCAATTCCCTCTTGGGGGTATTTTATATCTTTTGATAACTCTTCATATGATCCACCTTTTCCTATTTCTATACCTAAAATTCTACTCCTTGATCTTACAAATAAATCTCCAGCACAGGATGGACCTATAAAAGTATCTGGATTAGCACCCAAGGAGACCCCTACTTTCTGTATTTCTTTTAAACCTATTGAGTATATGAGGGCTTGTGTATTTTGACCAAAACCTGCACCTTCTACTATTCCTATAAAAATGTTTACTGTGTTTTTCAAAGCAGATCCAATTTGCACACCTACTACATCGTCAGACAGCAATACTCTAAAATATTTTGATTCAATATTTCTTTTTAATTCTTCCTTGCCCTCACCTCCAGCTAAAACTATCACAGAAAACATACCACCACCCAGCTCTTCTGCTAAAGTTGGCCCGTACATAAAATATACCTGATTGTTTGGGAATTCTTTTTTTAATACACTTGAAAAAAGTTCTCCATTATTATCAAATCCTTTTGAACAAATTATAATTTTTTGATTAGAAATCTCATCTTTATGAGATAATAAAACATCAACAACAGCAAAAGAAGGAACAGCTACTAATATAGTATCGCTATCTTTTATTTCTTCTTTATAAATAGTATTTCCAACAGAAGACAAACGAGATGAAATCGCAGAACCAAAAATACCATAACCTAGAATCGAAATTTTCATAACTATTTTTTTAATGCTAGTTTGATTATATGCTCTATAAACTCTGGCAAATTAGAACCGACAGCATCAAGAGCTTTTGGTATCAAAGACTCACCTGTAAGACCAGGTAAAGTATTCACCTCAAGCGCATATATTCCCCTCTTTGGATGAATAATAAAATCACTTCTTGAATAATGACTTAAGTTAATACCTTTGTGAATAAGAGCTGCTAATCTCTCGAGTTCTTCTTTTTCTCCACGAGTAAAGTTACCAGGACAAATCTCTTGTGATTGTCCGTTATATTTTACTTCATTATCAAAAAACGTACTCGTCTTTGGAATCCTTATTTCAATCGGAGGTAAAGTATAAATCTTTTTATTACGAAAATCATTTACAACACCAACCGTTGCTTCTTTTCCTTTTATAAACTCTTCTACTAAAATACTAACTTTTTCATTCATTCCAAGATCAAAAGCTTCTACTAGATCATCAAAAGTTTGGCAGACTCTTACACCGATAGAAGAACCACCTGTTAAAGGTTTTACAATCCAAGGCGGAGGAAGTTTCTCCCAAACTTCACGGGCTTTCTTTTGTGCATATCTACTGCCGGGTCCATCAAAATCATCTTGATACGCAGGAAAAAGCATATGCTTAGGAGTATTGATTCCAAGTTTGGTAAATTCTTGTTTTGTTAAAAATTTATCATACCCTATAGCGGAAGAAGTTGAATCACTTCCTGTATAAGGAATGTGCCATTGATCAAGTAATGCTTGAACCTTTCCATCTTCACCATAATCTCCATGTAAAGCATTTATAATAACATCAACACTAGAAGCAACCTTATCCATACTTACTGGAATACCATTAATATGCCAAATACCATCTCTATCTATAAAAATATCAATTGCAGAATATTTTTCTTTCATTATACCGCTTCGTAAACTAGAAAGAACCTGAGCTCCACTTGCAAGTGAAACTTCATATTCCCCACTTATTCCTCCACGAATAACTCCAACTCTAATCATATTTAATTATTATACCACTAACAAACAAAAAATATCAAAATATTATACTAAAAAATTTTGATTTCGTCTCTTTTTATGGAAAGCTATAGCAAACCTATGAGACTCATTATTTATTAAAAGTATTTCTTTCTTGTATTTTTTTATTATAGATTCATCACCCATAATAGCTTTCGCCTTAT
>JBGSQV010000077.1:0-4430 GCA_041737855.1 Minisyncoccia bacterium
GTGGTACAGGTACTTCTACTGACACAGACCTTAACACTATAAACACATGTGATATCCTGAAATCTGTTCCGGCAAAATCATACTCTTCTACTACAAATATTCCAGATGGTGGAACAGTAAAATGTATACTTAGAACAAGTCAGACATGTACACAATCTTTTTACTATTCAAATGATGGTATGGTTTACGCCTGTGGTCTTAAAAAATCAACTGGATACACTACACAATAAATAATTAAATTATATGGAAAATAACCCTAAAAAAAGTAAAGCCTTAATCATAACAATTATCATAATAGTAGTTATTTTGTTGGCAGGTTATTTAATAGTTAAAAATCGAGATGCTTTTGGTGTAAAGACTTCAGCTACAATAGCTAAAATATTCTCTCCACTTATGCCATCGGAAAATAATGCAAACCTAACAACAGTAGATGCTCAAGCAGGAGAAGATATAGCAAAAGGAGATAGTGTATCTGTTTTTGGAACAGGAACAAATAATAATCCGATAGTAGTAAAAACAAGTACAAATAATGGAACTGTGTATGGATATGCAAATCAAGATATTAAAAGTGGGTATGCAGGTAAAATTGTAATTCCTAGTAATACAGGGTCTGGTGGTTTCTGGAATTCTATTTCGAGTTTTATAACTAATATAATTACTCCAAATAATTCTTATCAATGTAATGATGGAAAAGATAATGATGGGGATGGATTAATAGATGAAGCTGATCCAAATTGTCATGTTGATGGTAACTTAAATAATACGTGGGTCAAAACACATAATGACGAGAGTACTAATGCAATAGATCCAAATGCTCAACCTACTGTTACTGTAATCGCAAATCCAACATCAATCGCAAAAGGAGAAGAAACTTCTTTGGTTAGCTGGACATCAACAAATACTACTTCTTGTGATGCTGGTGATAAGAGTAGAGGAACAGGTACAGATGGATCGTTCCGCACAGAATTAATCGAAGTAGATACTACATACACTGTGACTTGTAAGGGTCCCAACGGAGCTACAAGTGGAAATGTTACTGTTTATATAGACAAAGGAGCAACTCCTGAGGATATTTACCCAACCGTCAAAGTTACCGCAACTCCTTCATTAATTAAAAATGGAGAAAAATCTAATATAACTTGGACTTCAACAAACGCAAAAGAATGTAAACTTTCGGGAGGAACAATAACAGGAACAGGAATAGAAAATGCAACAGGAGTAGACACAGGAACACTCACAGTAAGTACTACATATACAGTTACCTGTACTGGAGACACTGGGTTAACAGGTAGTGATAATGCTTTTGTAGAAGTTGAAGGAAGCAAAATTCCAGATCTTGTCGCAGGTAGAATTACACCTACAACTGCAGTTGTGAATACTTCTACAACATTATTATCTACAATTAAAAATATAGGGAATAGTGCTACCACTGGTGGATTTTTCCCAAATTATTTCATAATAAAAAATACTGATACTGATCAATCTTTTGTATCTTCTTCATCGATAACATCGCCAATTGCTGCTAAATCTGAAAGTGTAGTTAAAATAACAAATACCTTTGCTGTATCAGGAAATTATTCTATTGTTGTCTGTGCTGATCAAATTAGTCCTACTAATACTAAGGGAGTAATTACTGAAGCAAGTGAAACAAATAACTGCTCAGATGTGGTTAATTTTAAGGTAACAGATGTAAATGATCCTAGTAATCTGCCTGATTTAGTAGCAAATAAAGTCACTCCGTTAACTGCATTCAAAAATACTCCAGTAACACTATCGTCTATAATCACAAACAGAGGATATGTAAATACTAATAGTAGTTTCTCAATTTACCTTAGTATTAAAAGTGTAGGAAATAATTCTGTTTCAAATACATCATCTATGACAATACCATCTCTGCCTGCTGGAATATCAAATACATTCACAAAAGAATATACTTTCCGTGGAGAAGGTCAATATTCTATTATTGCATGTGCAGATAAAAATAGTGCAACTGATAAAGGGAAAATAATTGAAGCAAATGAAGATAATAACTGCTCAACAGAAACAATATTAACAATTAGTGAAGTAATACCCCCACCAGGAAGCTGTACAAATAATGCTGTAAATTATCCAGAATGTACCGTTGGCCCAGATAATAAATGTATTAATAGCGCATCAAACCCTCCTATATGTGATGATATAGAAGGAGTTCCAGAATGTGCAGATGGTAAAGATAATGATGGGGATGGTTTGATAGATATAGCAGATCCAGATTGTTCTGTGGGTGGGGTGTTTGATCCTACTCGCTTTGAAGATCCAAGTAAAAATCCAGATGGTGGTGGAACACCAGAAGTAAATAAATGTTTGCTTATTGCACAACGTCCTCTTGATTTTACTGATGCTGAAAAAGCAAAACTAGCAGAACTTTTACGTAAGTTTTATGTTATTGCTCCAACACTTAAAACAACAGATGATATAAATATGATTTATAGAGAGGTAGATAAAGATAAATCTTTTGTTGCTAGTATTGAAGACTTAACTCAAAAGTGTTACCTACAAACAGATAATAGAAGTGGCTATGAAAGTTTTGCAAAAAAGAACCCGAACTTAAATCTTCCAAGTTGGACTAATGCAGGTCCTACAACTACATATAATGGCCCATCAAAGATATATGGAAATCCTTGGTATAAAGCAGATGATAGAGCTTCATATATAACAACCCCAGATACATCAGACCCATCATCTCAATGTACAGGAACAATCAATTACAATAGTGATGTCAATTTACCAAATCCTTTGTTTGGTTTTGGTCTAGGTAGGGGAGGTAAGGCTGGTATGTCTTGTAAGGATTATTATAACAGCCAAGACCCTAAAAAAAATGCTTCTGCTGGTTCTTTGGAGTGGACGTTAGAATCAAGAGGTAAAACAGCTAATGATAATGGTATATATCTTTGTGAATATCAACAGCTACCAAATGATTTATTAAGCGGGGGAGCAGTGATAGCAACAGGGTGTATCTGGAAAGGAGAGGCTGGAAGTATTTATGACTACGAGAAGATTTTAAATGTTTATTAATTTAAAATTAATAAAATAAAGAGAAGTAAGTTTAGTATAAGGTTTAAAAAGTAATGAATCCCGTTAGAAATCACAATCACGGGATAAAAAATAATTGGTTTGGGTTTTAGTTAATTGAAAAATTAGTAGATTAAGTTTATTATAAAATTATAATAAACGTGACCTACTTCTAATGGGATGAAAAAAATAATACCATTCATTGTAATAGTTATCACAATCTTGCAATTATTTGCGCCTTTTACTGTTGGATTAAATGATAAAAAAATAGAAATAAATAAGAATATAATTGAGGCGGCAGATCCTACTTGTAGTGTTGTAAGTTCTTTTTTTACTCCAATAGGAGGAAAAACAAAAGCAGAAGCTATAACAAAACCTGCAAGCTTAGATCTTACTGTTATAACAAAAAATTGTATTGGATGGATGGCAGAATATCATATTAATGAAATGAATGGTATTGATCATCCTTTAATTTGGTCACAAAAAAGAATTATTAAAGATAATACCTTTTCTTATAATTTTACCCCAGGAGAAGAATCTTGTAACTCTGGTTATTGTGAAATAGAATATATTGTTGTGTTATCAAAAGAAGGTTCCCCTAATATAAACTTCAACTCAAAAGATGGTTATTTTTATAAATGTGCAGACCCCAATAAGTGTACTGAAGATCCTTGGAAAGATTTAAATGAAGAAACTATCCCCCAAGGCTCAACTGGTTATAAATTTGATATTTCTTCAACTGTTCAAACAAGAGACACATCGGCAGTTATTAATGCTACAGTAAAAGATGCTTCAAAAACAACTAATACTACAGTTGGTGTAGCTTCAACTTTTAGTGATTTATATGTTTTAGCATCAATAAAAGACTTAAAAGACAATAGTATATTTTCAGAAAAACAAAAACTCTCGGGGAATGGTGCTACTCAGTCTATAGAGGTTACAGGATTAACCGCAGATACTGATTATGATCTAACTGTATCGGTAGTTGAAATAACTGATACTTATACAGATGGAATAGGGACAAGTAGTATCCGAGAAAAAGGAACTACTGCGGTAAAAAAAATTCATACAAACCCAGCAGGTGTAAAACAGCTTTCTGATCAGAGTGATGTTGGTAATATTTCTAAAAATACTATTAATGAAGATACAAACGGTGCTCTTCCTGCTTGTAGTATTATGCCTGGTACAAGTGGTACAGTAATGGGCTGTGTTGCTCAGGGTATATATTATTTATTCTTCAGAACAACTTCATTTTTCTTTGGACTTGCTGGTAAGGTTCTAGACTTTACTCTAATGTATTCTATCAATGATACTTCTTACCGTTCAGACTTCGTAGTACAAGGGTGGGGTGTTGTGAGAGATTTTTGTAATATGTTCTT
>JBGSQV010000022.1:0-4096 GCA_041737855.1 Minisyncoccia bacterium
ATCATTACATCTAGTTTCTTTTGAGTCTCCTGCATTATCAGTCATTATATCACTAGGGTCATAGAATGATATGTTTTCTTCACTGAAACATTCACTATAATTTCTCATATATTGTTCCATACTTAATTTAGCTGTTCCATTACTTTCATTTAATTTATTTAAATCAGCAAGTAATAATGCGTCTCGGCGTTCTTGAGCTGCTTTTATTATTTTACTAACTTCACTCTTTATAATGTCTAACTTCCCTATATTTGATTGAGCTTGAATTATTGCATCTTTATAGTCTTGGGTTGCCGTATCAATATCTTCGCTTGTTGATGCCATATCTTTCGTTACAGCATAACCATCTTCTATCATTGGGACATATGCTAGATTCTTTTGTGGATTTGAAGTATCTTCTTTTTCTAAGAATTGAGATCTCATTGTTCCATAGTAACCATTAAAGATTTGAGAAGTATACTGACTAAAGAAATTTTTTATACTTACTCTTATTCCATTTAAAGCTTCGTCTATTAATTTTTGCGCGGCATTCTCTGCACTATCTGCCACCTTTTCACCGTTTAAGATGGGACCATTTAAATATTTCCATATACTTGTTTGAGTTAATTCCCCCCACAAAGTAGGACTTCCGTTGAATACTTCTTTGTAAATATCATATGGATCTTGACCTTCTTTTGAAACTTGGAAACTAGTAGAATCTCTTGTAAAGAATGACCCTGCTTTGTATGTTGATTGTATTGAGTTAGTGTACTCGGTGAATAATGTACCAGTATCTCTTGAGTTATTTTCAAAAGCTGGATTTGGTCCTGGTATACAGTAATCAAGCTCACCGATCTTTGGCATTATGCTTGGAAGTGTCTTTAGTATTTCTTTTGCTGCAACTATGTAGTCAGATTGCATTTGGATTACACCTCGTGTTGCAACTGGACTTATTTGTTTTAACTTCCAGTTTTGCCATTGTGTCCCATCCCAGAAGGCTCTATCTCCAACAGCCCAACCATTATATCCATTATTGAAAAGTTTACAGTTACCAGGTGTTACTACTGTATAATAATAGTTTGCTGGATAGTAGTGTCCATCTTTTCCATCTCTCATACCAAGGTCTACATCTAGATATTGACCCACGTTTATTCCATCTGTTATTTTACAAGTAGAAGCGTCCCATTTACCAAACGAGATAGTACTTCCGTGGTTGTATATGTTCCCTAAGTCACGAGTTAAGTCAAATGAGTCATTCTGATATCCAGAGCTAGCCCCGTAATAAGCTGGACTATATCCAGTACCAAGATTGGTATCGATGGCAGTACCATTTATACCATACCCACTACCCATAGCAGCGTTATCAATAGCAGTATATTTTTCTTTAGAAAGACCTAGTAATCCCTCCCCTCTGAAGTTTTCAATTAATTGAGTGAATACATTGCTTAATGATTTATTTATTGTATCTGCAAGTTCTAGTTGGCGTTCTGGTGACCCCATATAAGAGTTAACTTTATCTTTGATCAAACTTCCTGGAGTAGTTACTGACCAATTTAAACATTTATCATTAGGAGTTTTTTGGTCTAGACTTGTTACTCTTTGGGTTTCAGGTATATCTTTAGTTTTAGTCCCATCTGGGTTTGTAATTCCAGAGAATAATATTTTACCAGTTTCTTCCATTTTAGGTTCTCCGGGGCCATCATATACTTGCCATAAAATACAAGTTTTTTGACTCAAGAAACCATTATTTTGAGCAACTTCAGACTTTGTCTCATTGGCTTGTTGGTCTATTCTATCTGCTACGTATTGACTAGCTGCCATAGTAAAACCAAGAGGATTATTTTGATCTCTTTGAGTTAAAGCAAGGTATCCATCCCATCCTCCTACAGAGAAATCGTTCGCAAAGCGATTGTTGTCTTGCATTGCTCGTGTTCTTGCGGGGTTTGTATCATTGGGGTCATAGTTTGTGTAAGATGTTGTGTCTGTAAGGAATGCAGATAAATCTGAAGTTAGAGAATCTAAATATTTTGCAGCTCCATTCATCACCCCTCCGTTATAGCTTTTTATAAGAGTATTATTGAACCCTTCTCCATAAGGAAATGCTCCATCTGCAACTACATCTATTGCTGTTTCTATTACGTTCTTCTCTATACTATTTGTAAGAGATCTCATATTTTGAACATAGAGTGGATTACCATCAAATCCTTGGTTTACCCAGTTGACTGTCTCACGAGTCATGGAGGTTAGCTGGTTTTTTGCTAGTGTATAAGCAAGTCCATTAAAACAAGCCTCCCTTTTTTCTGTGGCAGACATTTGGTTGCTTTGCTCTTTAAGAGCATCAGCTGTGGCTTGATCTTTTGTCCCAATTATATCTGGACATTTGTACCCATCAGATAATGTTACAGATACTGTTAATGTTGGTAGTGATCCTGTGGGTGTTAAGATTGCTGTTTTGGCTGCATCACAAGCTTTTGCACGAGATTCAGCTAATAATTGGCTAGCTTTGGATTTTAATAAACTTTTTGTTTTATCCTTAAGAAAACCTGTTATAGCTCCACTAACTTTATCAACAAGACCCGTACAGCCAACCACTTGCATCATTGTGCTAGAGTTTAGGATGGCATCAGTAGTTATTTTATATGGACCTGCTTTTCCAGAATTCCAATTTATTGCATCAAAAGCAGAGGTTTGTTTTGGAAAAGCGAATTGTGAAAAAGATAGAACGAAGGCAAAAACCATTATTCCTAGAATTATTTTTGTTATAATTGGTTTTTTCTTCATAAATAATTACTTATATTATATCACTTATTGTAAAATTTCCGAAAGCTTTTCTATCTCAGAAACTAATGCATCACTATATTTTTTATAATTAAGAATTGACCTCATTCCAATTATTGGATCTGTTAGAACCTGGGTTAATCCTTCTATGGATTGTGCTGTTTTTTCATAATTATTTGCAAGATTTAGGTGTGTACTTGCGGCAGAACTGGGCACTGGTATTTTTATAAGATCTTTACTGAAGTCTCTATATGCTGTGGCTACTGTTTTAGCTGCATAAAGTGCTTGAGGGTCATTATTGACTATTCCTTGAGAGACTATTGTTAACTCACTGCCTATATCTCTATTTTCATATTTATTTACAAGGTCACTAAATGCATTAAAATAAGCAACATTTGCTTCAGTGGAGTCTTTTTTTATAGTTAGCATTTCTTTTGTGTACACATCAGGGATTGGAATTGTTTTTATTTCTTGTCCGATTGATTCCGATATAGAACTTACAGCCTCATCATTTAAATTACCTGTTTGTTGTAGTGACATTATAGTTGCAAAAAACTGCCTAGAAAGCATATCATTCTGGGTTATGGTTTTACTATCGTCTTCTGCTGGTATAAGGCTGTTTTGTTGAAGTTCTTTCTTTTTAGCTAGAATTAATTGTTTATTTGCTTCTCCATTTTTGTTTGGATTAAGACCCCATAAATACTCCTCCCAATCTGCTATGCCGTTATTATTGCTATCTTTTTGTATTATTGTTCCTACTGTAACTGGAACTACATTCCCTTTACTGTCTACACTTTTTCTATTTTGTAATAAAGAAATAGCTCCTTTTATAAGGAAGAACACCCCAAGGAGAATTAATATTGATATTATTGTTGCTACAAATTTTTTACTTGGGAGATATTTTTTAAAATTATTCATAGATGAAACCAGTGAAAACAATAAGTTAAAAAACTTTTATTATCTTTAATATAACTATTTAATTATACAACTTATGCCTTAAATATCCTATATTTCTGTGGATAAATCATTCGATATTAAAAGCCATTTTTCTATTTTTATATCCTCTGCTCTGGATTTTGGATCAATTTTTAATTTTTCCAAAACATCATCTATTTCTTTCTTGTTTTTTATTACACTTTCTAAGTTTTTCCTTAAAACCTTTCTCTTGTGAGCAAAAGCAGATTTAATAATATTAAAAAAGTTCCTTTCATCTCTTTCTTTCTTGAAATTAGCCTTTGAAATACTGGTTATTGCGATGATTGCGGAGTCTACTTTCGGTTCTGGGCTAAAAAATCGCTTATGGACCTTCATTATATATTTAGGGATTCCATAAGCTTTA
>JBGSQV010000085.1:0-3460 GCA_041737855.1 Minisyncoccia bacterium
TATTTATGGTACCCAAGAGTTAGATATTCCTATCTCAGCTTATAGTTGGGTAGATACTGATCAGTGGAGTCTTATGAAAGAAGTATTTACTCGCGATCAGGATATTATAAAAAAAGCAGCACAAGATGCACAGATACAACCTAGGCTTCTTATGGGTGGAGTTATAGGAGAACAGTTTAGATTTTTCAATAATAGAAGAGAATCATTTAAAAGTTATTTTGAACCACTTAAAATATTGGCTTCACTTTCAAATACTTCCTTTGGTATCGCTGGACTTAAACCAAAGACAGTAGGAATCATTGAAAGTAATTTGAAAGATAAAAATTCACAGTTTTATTTAGGTCCAGATATGGAGCATGTTGCAGACTATAAAGCTGGTGTTGATGTAGAATCAGAGAGAATGAATAGAATCACAAATGCAAAAGATCCGTATTATTCATATCTGTATGTGGGCCTATATATGAAAGAGATAATGGCACAATGGCAAAGAAAAGGTTTTGATATAAGTAAAAGACCAGATATTTTGGCGACTCTTTATAATCTAGGTTTTTACTATTCAGTACCTAAGGATAATCCAGAAGCTGGAGGTTCTGTTATAAATATTAATAATGTAGATTATACTTTTGGGGATGTTGCTTATGAATTTTATTATTCAGGGGAACTTTCTACTATTTTCCCAATTGATGTACAATAATATTATATGGATCTTGAAAAATTATTTCCTCAAAATTTATATCATAGTTATATAGTTGAAGGAGACCCTCAAGTAGATTCTTCTTCTTTGCTTAGTTTTTTGGAAGTTCGTGGTGAAGTAGAGAAGGGAAGCCCAGATGTACTTTGTCAGATATATGAATCCTTCACTATGGATGATAGTAGAGAGATAAAAGATTGGCATTCAAGGAAAGGTATAAGTGATGGTAAAAAAGTTTGTATTATTGCAACCAAATTCATAAATCGTGAAGCTGAACAAACTCTGCTTAAGATAATAGAAGAGCCAGGAGTTAATACTCACTTTTTTATAATTGTTCCAGATAGTTCAGTACTTCTTCCAACTATTATATCAAGAACTCATATCGTAAAAATAGAACAAGATAAAGATATAGAGATACAAAAAGAAGCCATAAATTTTATAAAGTCTACATCAAAAGAAAGAATTGATATCGTAGCTCTTATTATTAAAAATAATAAAGATGAAGAAAGTAGTGGGCAACTTCGTTATTATGCGACAACTTTTGTGAACGGACTTGAAAGTATTTTTTATAAAAGATTTAAAGAGAATATAAATGATGAAAAAGTAAAATTTGTTTTAGTTGAGTTACAAAAAGCAAGAGGGTATCTAAGTACCCCCGGCGCAAGCGTGAAAATGATTTTAGAACATTTATCACTAGTTATATAAATCTACAGCGGTCCAACCCCAAGTGGTCCCGGGGGTTGTACCGCTGTAGATTTTCTATTTCGAGCCTTAAAAGATAAGGTTATTTACTATTGACAAAGAGACACCAATATGCTATACTATATAGAGTAGTATAGTTCTTTGAAATTTTAATTTTTAAGTTGTAATTTATTTGAATTACTTTGTATTTCACTTTGTGGAATTTGGAGTAATTCAAATAAATTAAATAACTTTTAAATTTAAAAATCATGAAAACAAAAATTTTCTTTGTAATTACAATTTCTGTGTTTATTTTGAGCTCTTGTTTAAAATCTGAAAAAATAACTCAAAAAAATGACCTTGATGGAATATCTTGGAAAACTGAAAAACTTTCAGAATATCAATTAGTTCGACCGATTGATTTTAGAGAACAGTCAGCTGATGCTTATCATTTACCATTAAAAGTAAATAGCTGGTATTTAATAAGTAGATATTCAGGATGTTATCTTTTGCCTGTTAAGTTAACTGGATCTATTGAGAATGCACCGGGTATATCTTTAATAGATACAATAAAAGCAGGAATGATAAATAGTCCTCATATATATGAAGGTCTTAACGGAATAAAAAATATGGAAATTATGTGTTTCAAAAATGGAATATCAGTTAGACCTCAGATTAATGAATCTGGAGAAATATCTGCTGTTCTTGTAATGAAATAATTAACCACTAAAATGAAGACCACTTCATTTTAGTGGTTTTCTTTTTATCTAAAAACTTATTAAGACCCTCTTTTTAAAAATCCCTTTTTATAGTAGAATATAAACATATGTCATACAACACACAAAATTTTAAAATAGAATTAAAAAAGATCGAAGAATGGTTGAGTAAAGAGTATTCTCAAGTTCACACAGGGCGTGCTACTCCTATAGTGCTTGATAGTATTATGATTGAAAGTTACGGAAGCTATATGCCTATTAAGAACGTTGCGGGGATTACTATCGAAGATTCTAAAACCCTTCGTGTAGCTCCTTGGGATAAGAATCAAATCAAAGATATTGAGACTGCTGTAAATGATGCTAATCTTGGTTTATCTGTAATGTCTGATAGTGATGGAGTTCGTGTCATTTTCCCTATGCTCACAACAGAGAATCGTTCCAAGCTTGTAAAAGTACTTAAGGAGAAACTTGAAGATGCTCGTATAAGTGTCCGCAAAGAAAGACAAATAGAGATAGATAAGACTGGAGATTTACCAGAAGATGATGAGAAACGGGCTAAAGAAGATATCCAAAAAGCAGTAGATGAATCAAATGCAAATCTTGAAGCTATTTTTAATAAAAAGGAGACAGACCTAATGAATAATTAATTATGAGTATAATAATATTTATCGTAATTTTATTCGTTTTAGTTGTATCTCATGAATTTGGGCATTTTATTGTTGCGAAGTTAAATAATATAAGAGTAGATGAATTCTCTTTTGGTTTTCCACCAAAAATCTTCGGTAAAAAAGTAGGGGAGACAACTTACAATCTAAACGCTCTCCCTCTTGGTGGTTATGTAAAAATTTTTGGAGAAAATCCAGACGAAGACTCAATGACAGGTCCTGATAGCTCTAGAAGTTTTGTAAACAAGCCTCTGTATGTGCAAGCTATGGTTCTATTTGCTGGAGTTATAATGAACTTTTTGGTGGCTTGGTTACTTCTTTCTATTGGATTCATGTCTGGCCTTCCTACTTCGGTAGGCGCAGTTCCAAATGGAGCAGTTGTAGAGAACCAAGCTCTCACTATTACAAGTGTAAGCGTGAATTCTCCTGCAGAAAAAAGTGGAATTAAAACAGGTGATAAAATAATCTCATTAGAAACACCAACGGATTCAACTAAACTTCTTTCTTCAAATCTAGGAACAGAAAATATTCAATCTTTTGTATTAGCTCACGGAGGTGAAGATATAAATATTTCTTTGGTTCGTGGTAATGAACCATTAGACCTTAATGTTGTGCCTGAAATAAACAAAGATGGAAATCCAGCTATCGGTATATCTATGGATATGATTGGAACTCTTAAACTTCCAATACACAGAGCTGTGTGGAGT
>JBGSQV010000098.1:0-11927 GCA_041737855.1 Minisyncoccia bacterium
TTTCACTTTCAGTAACTTCAAAGGAAACTGTGTCTCCTACTTGAAGTTCGTCAAATGTAACACCAACTAGCTCTTTAGAGTGAAAGAAAAGGTCTTTAACTTCGCCTTCGCGAGAGATAAATCCAAATCCTTTGTCTGTAAGAGTCTTGATTGTTCCTGTCATCATGTGATTATTTTTTGATTATTTTTTGATTGAAACTTCGACTTTGTTCCTGTGCCTTTTAACACAAAGGTAGTATAACACACTTTCTGAGAAAAACACTATTTATACCAATAAGGCAATAAAAAACCATCATATAAATAATGATGGTTTTTTGTAGTTATTTAAACTACTTTTTTAATTTGGACTCCACTCACAAAAAAATGGAGGTTTTTCTTCGGTTATAATTTCTTCTACAATTTCTTTTTCCTCATTAATATGAGGGTGTGGATTAGATTCGTTAAAAAAATAAGCAATTACTGTAGCCACCGTAGTAATTTTAGCATCTTTTGGTTTTGTCATGTTTGTATAATTTATAAATTAATAAAAAATAAGATTTTTTAAACTACCCTAATAAAAGTGGAGCTTAAAAAATCTTATTTATTGCAATCTTTTAAAAATTGAACAAACATGACATAAAGAACATTGACCCGTAATTTAGCATTTATATATATTTATGTCAACAATAAATAAAAAGACTGATTATTATTCATAATCAGTCTTTTTTACATATTTAATCAGAGCATTAACGATATTAACTACATATTCATCCCTATCTGATAAATTTCTAATTCTTAAAAAATCTACTTCATTTTGTGTGTTGGCTAATTCGATCAGAACCTTAGTTTTAATCTTATTTTTATAACCCAAAACATGTAAATTTCTTCCATAGGTAATTCTATCTCCATTTTCAATAATAGATGGAAAATAATTACTTATAAGATTATTTTTCTTAAATTCTTTTTGTAAATAAATACTCAAAGAATCACTAGCTGAATTTTTGCTTTTTATAATTCTAACTCCTAAAAAATTAGGTGAGATAAAATCAAAATGAATAGAGATAAAAATAACTTTCTTATTTTTATATTTATTATTCTTAAGATTACAAAAATCAGTTCTTTTATATAATCCTTTTCCATTATGTACCTTTGTGCCATCAATAGAAAAAATAGCATTATTAATAGATTTAATAGGGAGGATTGTATTATTAATCACTCTCTCCCTACTTTCTATCGTTTTAAAAACAATAGCACCACTATCCTTAAGAACTTTTTCCAATCTTAGGGCTAAATCATAATTATACCCATCCTCTGTAAATATAATTTTATTATTATAATCTTTAATAAAACAACCTCGATCACTTCCACCATGACCTGGGTCAATAATAACAACTATATTAGATAATGATTTACTATATAAAGAAAAAATTGCTAAAAAAAGAGCAAGCAAAATTAATATCTTTTTCATATTATTTATTTTTTAAATGAGTTTACTTTTCTTCAGAATATTCTTTATATAATCAGTTGTCAAATACAAAAACACACCAAATTATTGAATTCATCTGGTGTGTTTATTTGAAAAGATTGTTCCAGTTTTTGAGTATTTTACCCTCAAAAATTTCAGAACCAATCTTTTTTAGCATTATTGACCCAATTCTGTATGACTCGGGACAATCATATTTAACTTTATATAAAATAATGAAAAAATCAGGCAATGCTTTGAATTCATATTTCTTCGATTTTTCAACATAAAATTCAATGTTATTACCAATTTTTTTCCCATCAAATTCAAGACAATGTTCTTCTGTTTTTTTAGTAGAACCTTGAATATTTTTTATATAATTAACAATTTTCAGTTTATTACCAGAGACTTTTACCATAGCTCTTGCAATCAACATAAAACTGTCTTCAAAATTAATAGAAGTTTCCATAACACTAAGATTAATGTAGGTTAGACAATTTTCTTCAGATTATTCCTTTTTATAATAGTTGTCAATCAAACAATTAACTCTTTAATTTTAAGGGAAAATATGTTATAATATCAAAATGTTAAGAAAAAATGCTGCAATTCGTGTTATTTTTAATGATGCGCATGCAAATCTTCCTTCAAATTCATACATTCCACAAGGTGGAGTGGCTAGTTTTGCGAGAAAGCTTTGTAATTATTTCGATGAAACATTTCCAGAGATAGAACTAGTGTCATTACTTTTTTCTCATAATGCAAACAGTAAGGATATTTATATTAAAGAAACGATCGGAAATCACAAATATTATGAATTATTTTATCCTCGAGAAAAACTTATCAAAAGTTACAAAAAAGAATATACGAAAAAAGAATATACGAAATTCCTTGAACCATGGTTAAAGCAAGTAGACAGTGTATTTGAAAAGATACAACCAAACATTGTTTTTCTTAATGGTTTTAGCCTTTCAAATTGGCTTATACTAGAAACCGCACACAGAAGAAAGGTGCCAGTATGTATCCAACATGCTGGTATTTGGAAAAAAGAAATCTCCACTTCAGTCGGAGCTTTTTCCTCTTCTATTAAAAAGATATTCAATAGTTATGAAAAGGATGCCTTTAGAAATGCTTCACATCAAATATTCTTAAATGAATTTAGTAGAGATGTATTTTTCTCTCTCCATAATATACCTAAAAATAATAAAACTTTTTCAAAGACTTCAGTAATACCACTACCTATTGAAATAAAAAAATATTCAAAAATAATTATTCCAAATAAAAAACATTATAATATAGGATCAGTAGCTAGGTGGGATCGAATCAAAAATCATGATGCGATATTACGATTAGCAAAATATTTGAAAGAGAATAGTCTTCCTATGTCTATAAAAGTCGTAACAAACTGGAATAATCTTACAATGACAGATTACAAAAAAGAATACTGCAAGTTTATCGAAATAATTAAACCAATGTCTCCAGAAAAACTTAAAGATTTTTACTCCACACAAGATATAATTATTATACCCTCTAGGTTTGATGTATCACCCACTGTTCTCATGGAGGCAATCCTTAGTGGAAAACCGGTAATTATTTCTAATAATGTTGGTTGGATTTCTGATTACAACAAGTTTAACCTTAATAAATTAATTATTAATTCAAATTCTAGTGGTAAAGTTATATACAATACAATAAATGAATTAATTTCAAATAAAGATAAGTACATAAAATTATTTACAAAGATGCAACAAAAAATTATCATTAAACACGATACGGAAGTTGTTTTTAAACAATATTATAATATTTTTAAAAAGATTTCATAAAATTTAAATATGTTAACAAAAAACAAAAAACTTAATATAGCACAAATATCCCCTTCTAGCATTCCGATTTCGAGTAAAGAAAATAAAGCTATTTATTCACATATAGCCAACCTTGTAGATAAATTCACAGAGAAACAACACAATGTAACACTCTTCGGTAATCCAAATTCAGATGTTTTAGGTAGAGTTGTAGGATCAATATTTAATATAAACAATGACATTGAACACAAGGCAACTCTTTCTAGATACGAACAATGGGGATTACTTTCCGACTGTTATCTAGAAGCAAAAAATGGAACTTTTGATATTATTCATAGTCACCTAACGGTAATGACAGGATTCTTTTCTAGGACTGAGAAAGATACACCTACCCTTATTTCTATCCACTCTCCTATAGAAGAGTGGATGAAGCCAATTTTGCTTAAACACAAAGATGAAAAATATATATCGTTTTCTTTAGCACAAAGAAAACAACTACCTGAATTAAACTGGTATGCAAATATTTATCATGGAGTAGATACAGAGATCTTTGCATTTGAAGAAAAACCAGAAGAATATGTATTATTCCTTGGACGTATTACAAATGACAAAGGAGCTCACATCGCTATCGCTGCTTGCAAAGAAGCTGGAATTGATCTTCGTATAGCAGGAAGAAGCTACAGTACCGAAAGTTATTGGCATGAAATGATAGAACCACACATAAACGGAAAAGAAGTTAGATATTTTGGAGAAGTATCCTTAGAAGAAAAAATTCCTCTAATACAAAAAGCAAAAGCTATAATATTCCCTACTTTATATCAGGAAGCATTTGGGTATGTCTTAATAGAAGCTATGTCTTGTGGAACCCCTATAATAGCATTCAATAATGGTTCTGTTCCAGAAATTGTGAAAGATGGCGTAACAGGGTTCATTGTTGAATCAGAAGAAGAAATTACAGAAGCATTAAAAAAGATAGATAGCATAGATAGAAAAAAAGTCAGAAATCGTGCTGAGCAATTTTTTAGTATTAAAACTATGATTTTAAATTATGAGAGTGTTTACAGGAGACTCATTCAAGAAACAAAATTTAAGAAACAAAAGAAGATAAATAAAATTATTTAAATTCTACTTCTTAAACAAAAGTCTAATAATAAAATACGTAGTGGTTACTATGAATAGTAGCCACCAAAGCCATACGAGGCCAGCTAAATAATTATAAAAATATAAGCCAAAAATAATCCCCAATGATAATAAGCAAACCTTCAATAGAGAAACTTCCCACCACTTAAACACCCATGTTTTAAAAATTTTCATATTTTATTTTATTAAGATTAATAATGATTATATTATACTACTTAAATATTAAAAAAGATCTCCTGTAAAACAGAAGACCTTTTTATTTTATAACCTAAATAACTAGATATTTAGATGTCCATTTTGACAGAATCCTTCGTTGTCAAAATGAGTGCCACAAATCGTACATACTCTACTGACTCCGATATACACAAAGCTTTTAGTTGAGTTAGTTTGTTTTTTCTTTTTATTTTTCATAATAAAAAAATATTAGTAGTGCATCATACGATTATCTTCAATAGTGTAAGGTCTATCATTTTTTTTAAAAAAATTATCAACCGCACTAAGAAGATGCTTTTCGTCAGAGGTCCTTCCTATAAATCCAATCTTCAAGAGAGGATTGTGTTTCCTAAGGTCTTCTATATTTTCAAGAAAATCTTTATTTTGTGACCAAAAAATAATGTCTTTCGAGATGAGCATATCAATATGTTCATTATTCAATTTATTATTTTCTCCAATTATTGAATGATGTAAGTGGGTCGTTATGACCAAATCACATTTATTCAATAATCGTATATTTTGAGATTCTAAAGACCTCAATGCAACAACATCATATTGACCCATTAAATGGTCAACATAAGAACAATCAGCGACAAGATCAGAGCTGATTAAAAGAATTTTTTTCTTCATGGCAATTCATATTTATTAGAGTTAAATAACTTATTTTTTCTTTTACATTACATCTAATTAATAAAAAGGTCAATAGAAATAAAAACCATCTTTGTTTATAAGATGATTTTTATCTGGAACTTTTATATCAAACTATATTATTATTCCTGACTATATTCTATCCACGAATAATACGAAGTAAGATGAGAATTATTGCTACAACTAAAAGTATGTGAATAAATCCCCCTAAAACATGAAAACCTATAAAACCTAAAGCCCATAAAATCAATAAAACAATAGCTATTGTTCCAATCATAAAAAATATCGAATTAGTTCATGCTTCCGACGAAACAAGATAATACTATTAAGTATATACTTATTTGTATTAATAGCTATTTTTAGTATTAATAAAAATTAATTTCTATTTTTTAATAAACCCCTCCATAGCCCTTAATGCTTCCATTGGTATCATATATACAATAGTGTTCGATTGATCAGAAGACATATCATTTATAGACTGTAGAGTTCTTAAATGTAGAGCTCCTGGAGTACTAGAAAGCATTTGAGCCGCTTTTGCTATGTTTTCAGAAGCAGCAAGTTCCCCTTGTGAATTAATAATAACAGCCCTCTTTTCTCTTTCCGCCTCAGCTTGTTTACCTATAGTTCTTTCCATATCGGCAGGAAGACTGACATCTTTCAATTCAACATTATTAACTTTCAAACCCCAAGCATCTGTTTCTTTATCTACTATTTCTCTGATCCTATCTGCGATTTTATCTCTACTAGAAAGGAGTTCATCTAGAGTAACCTCTCCGACAATATTTCGCATAGTTGTTTGAGCGTATTGAGATATAGCATAACGAAAATCTTCCACCTCAACAATAGCTTTCTCTGCATCATTAACTTTATAATAAATAACAGCATTAACTTTTACTGTAACATTATCTCTAGTAATGGCATTTTGATCTGGAACATCTACTGCTTTTATTCTTACATCTACCTTCTGATTACTTTGAATGATAGGCCAAACAATCCTCCATCCTGGTTGCATGATTGAAGTGAATTTACCTAAGGTAAATTTAACACCTCTTTCATATTGATTAACCTGACGAATACTAATAGCGGTTATAAATACGATTATTCCTAAAATTGTATATATCATAAAAAAGATAATTTAGATTATTAATAAGTTAATTATACCATAGTTTTTAACCCGTACAGTATACAAAAAAACTCATATATATATTAGTATAATTATCTACTCCAAGATTGGAGGATATTAGATAAATAAAAAGAAAACTCGCTAATGGAACGAGTCCTCTTAGCAAGTCTTAATTTTAATTAAGAAACAAAAACATTTGAAATCCATGAAAGTTTATGCTTCTTTGCTATTTCAAACACCAAAGATTGCTTCTTCGAGTAACTTAAATAGTTTGGATCATTTACATCAAAATCCTTAAATGATGCATTACACAATACTGCCGGGTCTTTTGATTTTGAAAAATGCATTAAACTCAATTCATGAATCAATTTTTTGTATTCATGATTGTCATTCAAGCAGTCTTCACAATCAGGACTACATGGGGTTATAAAATGTTCTTCACTTTCATCAATTATAGATGGAATAATAACTTCTTCATCCTTATCAATAATAACGGCATGTGCAAGAATTAATAAAGCATTATGAACATACAGACTTTTACCACCACCAACCCAATTACGGAATCGATAAATATGTGGGCTAGTAGAAAAAACATCAGATTGAGAGAAATGAGATTCAATAACACATTCCTTAAGACTAATAACACCATCGCCATTACTTAAAAAATGTACACCTATTCCCCTTCTTGCTCCATCAGTATCATCTTCATTAACGAAATATTCGACGTCAGTTTTTACGCCTACAGGCCATTTAATATGCTCCAATACTGTTTGTATCACAGTATCATAATCTTCTAATAGAAGTTTTTTTACAATTTCTTCTATCTTTTTTTGTCTTCTATCCATACTATTAAATTTTGAGGGTTTATACTTTTTTATTCACATTACTTCTAAATAGATAGATTGTCAATCTACAAAAAATTCATATATAAATATGAGTTAAATTGTCTGCTCTGAACTTGGAACGAAGTGGAAACCTTTCTAAATCACAAAGAAATAGTATAATAACCTTATGAGATTATATTTATCATCTTATGGACTAGGTAATCATCCACAAGAGTTAGTTAAACTAACAGGAATTAAAACAAAAATAGCTATTATTGGAAATGCTGGTGATCATTTTGGTAATAAAAAAGAAAGAAAGGAAAGCATACAAAGGCAAGCTACTTCCCTTTCTAATATAGGACTAATTCCACAAGAAATTGATTTAAGAAAATACTTTGGAGAAGAAAAAGAATTAGAAAATAAATTAAAGAAATTTGGAGCTGTTTGGATGAAAGGTGGAAATACTTTTGTATTAAGAAAGGCTATGAAGCTAAGTGGTTTTGATAAAATAATAAAAAAAATGCTTAAGAAAGATGAGATAGTATATGCTGGATATAGCGCTGGGTGGTGTATATTGGCTCACACACTACATGGACTTGAAATAGTTGATAATCCTAAAGAAATACCTACAGGTTATCCTAAGGGAGTGATTTGGAGTGGACTTGGAATAATAAACTATAGAGCTTGCCCTCATTATAAATCAGATCATCCAGAATCAGCTGATGTAGGTAAAGAAGTTAAATTTTATAAAGAAAACAAAATCCCTTATAAAACATTAAGGGATGGTGAGGTTATTGTTGTAAATGGAAATAAAGAGAAAATTTTTAGAATTAAAAAATAAATTAAAAATTGTTTACTCCGAACTTAGAACGAAATGGAAACCTTTTTAAGAAATAATAAGGATAAAATTAGTAATTAATATAAAAAAGTAGACCAGATACATAAAAATGCATCTGGTCTGTTTTTATCACTATTTTACTCCGTTTTAAGTGATGTTGGCGTTTATGCTTTGATTGAAATAGTTTTCTCCAAATCCGGAACCGGTATTAATTATTTCAGAAATAATTAGCGGATGTTTGAGTACACTATAGCTTGTGCTACCCAGGGTTAATACATCGGTGGTGAATTGGTTTCTTGCATTGTTCGGGTTAATTAAATTAAAGGAATAAACAGATAAATCTTTTTTAGCAACTAATCCCTCCATGATTGTAATTGGACCAGCAATAGATTTTCCATTTTGCATAAAATAATTTAATCCTTTTTGAGCAGGTAACACCGTCTGGGTGCTAAGATCAACAGTAGCCATCACAAATGGGGTCTGATAGCATACTGGCATAACAAAAATGTCGCTTGCTTGTACTACACTCTGTGTAGTTAATGGTGGTGATTTGTCCAACAAATTATCACCAGAAGCAACTGCAATAGAAATCATTGCAAAAAATAAAAACAAAAACTTTCTCATAAGCATAAAATTTTAAAAGATTAAACAAAAGAAATTGTTTTCGTACCCCACACATCAGGATACTTTTTTCATATTTATATTATCATAATAATATAAAGCTGTAAACTATTAATAAAATACAAAAAACTCATATATAAATATGAGTTAAATTGTCTGCTCCGAGTTTGGGACGAAGTGGGAACCTTTTTAAAGGAGGTAAAATAAGAAAACCCCTTATGAGTTTTCTCATAAAGGGTTAAATTAAAAAATCTTTACTAGCACAATAATAATGCTTACTATCTGCATTGCGCTAATGATGTAGGCTTCTTTTTTGTAATAAAGATATGTATTATTGATGTGTCCTATAAGTAAGGCATACCAACCAATTTCCATCTTCATTCCAAGGGCTATAAAAGCAAATGCAAAAGAAATTGTTGCGACTGTTTGAAGTACCCAATAAGGTTTTTTATCTCTAGCTTCTTTTGAGATTAAAATAAATGATGATACTAATGTAATAATTATTATCACCCAATCAAAAATTTGTAACCCAGATATTTCATAAGTCCACTTGTAAAGTCCGTAAGCTGATAAAATTGCAAGACCTGCAACAATCCCAGCCACTGCTTTAAGTTTTATTTTTACATTTAGAAATGAAGTTAAAATGTATCCTAATATAGATAACCACCAACCCCAAACACTTCCTAAAGATAAAAAATACTTAGACATCATAAGTGAGGTTGAAGCAGCTGCTTCAAGAACTCGTACACTTTTTTTCATTTTTTATTAAATTTTATTGGTTTTCAAAAAAGACAAAAATCTCCTTTGAAAACCAATAAAAAATATCAAAGAACTACAACTATCTATATGATAGCATAATTAAGTGTATTTGTCAACATTAAATAGCCTTATATAATAAGGTTAAAATACTCTGCTCCGAACTTGGGATGATGTTCGAATGAGTATAATTAAAGAAAATTAAAATCCTAGTTCTTCTAATTTGGCTAGATATGGCATTAATGTTGCTTCTTGCGGAATATATTTTCTGTCTATTAAATCAATAGATGATATTCGTGGATCATTTTTATCTTCCATCTTTTTTTGTTTCCAACCAGAAATTATATCAGGATATTTATCATTTAAGATATTAATAAGTCGTACCATTATTGGTAAATAAATTTTAAAATATTCAATTACTCTCATTTTTGGTTTCTCATCATAATTTTGGTCTTTGTAATCAAGATATTCAAGCTTTCTAGCAGAAAGCATATTTCCTAAGCTCATGATTTCTTGAGGAAGAGCAAATCCATTATTAGGATTCTTTAAATGGTAATCCAAAATAGAAAAACCTTCTTTTTCATCATACATAAAATTTGAAGGCTTAGGATCAATAACAAGACCTTCTGAATCCATAATTTTAATAGTTTCAATTAGTTGAATCATATCACCATCAGAATATAAAGGAGCATTCTCTGGTGTAAAATTTGTCACATCAGTCCCAGGTAATAATTCCATGATGACTACACCATCTTCAAACGAATAACTCACCAACTGAGCAGTGTGTGGTATACCTTTTGCTTTCAATAATGGTTTTATTTCAAAATTTGCTTGAGTTATACTTTTAGAAAATTTCGCCGCATAACTCTTACCTTCTACAACAACACAAAAAGCTGATCCATTACTTCCAGAGCCAAGATATTCTGCAATATTTTTACTATCTCCTTGTGATATTTTTTCTTTTAATTCTAAAATAATTGGTTGAAATTTTTCTTTGTATATTTTAATATTTTCTTCAATAAAGGTTGTTTCCAGTTTTTTCTCTTTTCGTAAAAAGTCTATATAGGCATCTTTATTTTTATTAATTAAATTAATAAGTTCTTCTGGTAAATCTGAAGGCAAATTATTTAAATCTCTTACACCCGAAAGCTCTGCTGAATATTTTAGTATTTTGGCTTGATCTTTAGAAAAATTTTCAACACTTTTATCTGCAAAACTTTCTGACTGAGCCTGTAACCTCTCTTGAGATTTGTTCATTGGATTAACATTAGATATTTCATTAAATTTCATTTATATATTATACACTAAAACTATTTAGGTTCGAACTTCTTAATAGGTAAGAAAAAATCACCTTGTGAATAAAGGTGATTTTGCTGGCTCCGTGGGTAGGGATCGAACCTACGACCAATCGCTTAACAGGCGACCGCTCTACCGCTGAGCTACCACGGAATGTATATAACTATCAACTTTTATTCTGTCTTAGATTAACGATTTAAGTAAGCGTTCGCCTTACAGGCGACTTCCTTACAGGAACTGTACACCTTTCACATTTTGAGTACAAAACATTCAAGGTCTTGCGAGTCGGGTCCCTAAACCCAACTCTCACTCCACCGCTCTACTACCACGGAATGTGTAATCAAATATTCCACCTCTAAAGCCACGGAATATATCTATATGTTAATAGATATGACTATGATATCAAAAAATCAGTAAAAAGCAAAGCAAATAAAAACCCCTTTTATTATTTAAAATAAAAGGGGTTTTTATTGTGATTATTAGTGAGTTATGTGTGTTTCTTGAATTAACTTACTTTCCTGTGATTTACGAATCATTATTCTAGCTATTATGATAATAGCTAGAATCAGAATAACTACAAGCATCCATTGCCATATTGAACTTGGCATAAAACTACCAGATCCACGAAGTGAGAGTGCTGTAATTCCAGCTGCTGAAGCTCCTAGGTTATTACCAGTTGGATTTGATGAGTCTACTACAACAGGAGTTTCTGTAGGGGTTGTTGTTGTATTATTTGTAGTGTTAGTTGTAGTATTGGTTGTTGTTGCACTTGGGACAGTAGATGTAACTACTCTTGTAGTTGTAGGATAATAATAATTATTCACAACTGGAGTTGGGGTTTGAACATTCTGAACATTTTGAACAACATTTGGGTTATAAGCATAATAATCCTGATAATTATTTTGAGGTACATTTCTAGGGTTATAACTTGGGCTATAACCAGAACTATATGTTGGATTATAACTATCATAACAGGTATAACCAACACAAGTATAAGCAAAAGCATTATTTGCAAAAGCAAAAGAGAAAACAATCGCCCCAAGAATTATTAAGTTTTTTGTTGTTTTATTTTTCATCATTGGTATATTATAGCATATAAGAATACTATTTGTCAAGCACTATATATTCTTTATAAATAAAGGGTTTTTTGCTATAATTTAAGACATATGACTACAAAAATAAAATCTGTACGTTTATCTGATTCTATATCCCCTATTTCTTATAATCT
>JBGSQV010000003.1:0-8458 GCA_041737855.1 Minisyncoccia bacterium
AGCTAGGGAAGCGTGTCTTGTTCTTTGTAACAGGGGGGTCTTCTATTGCTGTAGGAGCTAAGATTGCTGAAATCTTAAGAGAGAATCAGAAACACAATCTAACTCAGAACCTTACTGTACTTTTAACTGATGAAAGATATGGTCCGATAAATCACGTCGACTCAAACTTTTCGAAACTTCTCGAGAAAGGTTTTACTCTTCCTTTTGCAAAAGTTATACCGACTCTCACAGGAGAAAGTCGTGAAGCTGCGACAGAGAAATTTAATAATATTCTTTTAGAAGAATTTAAAACAGCAGAATACAAGATCGGATTATTTGGTTTCGGAGCAGATGGTCACACTGCAGGTATACTACCAAGCTCTGTCGCGACAGAGTCCAAAGACCTTGCTTGTGGATATGATACACCAGTATTCTCTCGTATTACCATGACATTCAATGCGATAAAAGAGCTCGATGAAGCTGTAGTATGGGCACAAGGTGAAGATAAGTGGTCAGTACTTGAAAGCTTGGAGAAAGATTTAGACCTCGTAAAGCAACCAGTACAAGTATTGAAACAAGTTCCACTATTAACAATTTTTACAGATTATGTAAAAAATGAAGAACGATAAGCCAACAATTCTTATTATAATCGGTATATCAGGTGACCTTTCAAAGAGAAAGCTTCTTCCTGCTATCGGAGCTATCGCAGATACAGGTATGACTCCAGAGAAGTTTAAAATAGTAGGAGTAACTAGACAGAAAAATATCCAGCTGGAAGATTTATTAAAAAGTACAAATAATAAAGAGTACTTAATAGAGCATACAGAATTATTTGAGATGGACTTGAGTAATGGAGATGATTATAAAAAACTCGGTGAATACTTAAAGGAAATTAAAAAAGAATTTGGAGAGCAAACTCAGTGTTTGTTTTATCTTTCTGTTCCTCCAAATGTTTCCAAATCAATTATTGAGTTTATAGGGCAGAGTGGTCTCAACTGTGAAGAGGGAACTAAACTTCTGCTCGAGAAACCTTTTGGTGTAGATCTTAAAAGCGCCGAAGAACTTGTGAGTCACATAGATAAATATTTTAAAAGAGAACAGATATATCGTATAGATCACTATCTAGCAAAAGAAACAGCTCAGAATATTGTTGTCTTTCGAGATGGAAATTCTTTGTTTAAAAAAACTTGGAATAAAGATTTTATTGATAGTATTGAAATAATTGTTAGCGAAGAGATAGGATAGAAGGGAGAGCAAGCTTCTATGAGCAGACTGGGGCACTTCGTGACTTTCAGAGTCATCTTCTTCAGCTTCTCTCTTTGGTCCTTATGGACTTACCAAGGGATGATAACTTTTTGGAAGTCCCAAACCTTCGTCTTGAGGCACTGAAGCATTTAAAAATAGAAGATGTAGACAAAGATGTAATCCGTGGACAATACGAAGGATATAAAGATGAAGTAAAAAATCCAGACTCAGAAGTGGAAACTTTTGTTTCCATGAAGTTAAAATCAGGTAGTGATGGATGGAGTGGTGTACCCATAACTCTCACTACTGGTAAGGCTCTAGATAAAAAGCTGACAGAGATTCGAATCTCATATAAAAAAGATAAAGACCATGAGTCCAATGAATTATTCTTGCAGCTCCAACCTAAAGAAGAGATACAGTTCAATATGTGGGCAAAGCGTCCAGGGTATGAGCACAATGTGAGTCAGCATAATTTAAGTTTTAAATTTAAAGAGTATTACGATAATTTACCTGAAGCGTATGAGCAAGTACTATTTAATGCTATTAATTCAGACCACAGCTTGTTCACTACTAGTGATGAGGTTATCGAAGCATGGAGAATACTAGATGAACTTCAAAAGAAATGGGAAAAGACTGGAGATGACTTGGTGTTTTACAAAAAAGGTAGCAGTATAAAAGAAATCTTAAATGAGAAATAAAAAGTGGGTTATAGAAAAGATTGGAAATTTATTTTATTTTAAAATTAAAACTCCCAAAAAGAAGAAAAGAAAAAATTTAGATTATTTAAATAATAAAAATCAAGCGTACTATATTGCAAAAGAAAGACTCGAGTATTTTAATCAATTCTATAATTATAAATGGAATAATATCGTCATAAGAAATCAAAAGACTAGATGGGGAAGCTGTTCTAGAAAAGGGAATTTGAATTTTAATTATAAAATCGCACTTATAACAAAAGAAGCCTCTGACTATATCATAGTCCACGAGCTTTGCCACTTGGGAGAGTTTAATCATTCTAAGAATTTCTGGGACCTAGTCGCAAAGACTATTCCTGATTATAAAAAGATCAGAAGTGATTTGAGAAATAATAAATTGAGAATAAGTTAACTTATATTGTTTTCTCTTGCATGTACTTATTTACATATTTGATTCCAAGTATAAAGATAGCAGCTACTAATACAGCAAAGAATACTTTTAGTGAATTTGGTATTACTGTGAATATGTTTCCAAAGAAATAACCTACTATCAAAAGAAGCGCTGTCCATACGAAACCACCTAGTAAAGTGAGGATAAAATAATTCTTGAATGGAACTTTAAATATTCCAGCTACAATCAGAACTATAATAGCTAGACCAAACCCTGTAGTCAGCTTTGTCGCTATTAGTATTTTTTGATGATATTGATTAAAGTATTTTTCTACTTTTTGAAGTTTCTCTGGTGTGATACCTACAAAATATCCATATTTGAAAATAAAATTACGAGTTCCAAATCTTCCAAGTGTATACCATCCTATATCCGCGATAAAATTACCAGAGACAAGAACTAAATATAAAGGGAGTAAATCAAAACCTCCAAGACTATAAAGAAAGCCACTAGCTATCATTACAAATGGTCCCTCTATTATACATCCCATAAAAAGTAAAAAATATTTTGAAGAATCAATCCAGATGAGAATATTGTGAAAAAAGATTTCCATAACGTAATATATATTATACCAGATTTCCATATCATTTGCTTTTTGGTTATGAAAAGGGTAGTATTAAGAAATAATAATAATCACTTGTCTAGTATAAGCCAGGTAAATAAATATAATTTATGGGAGATTTTCAAAGAGGGGGTAGTAGAGGCGGAGGTTTTAGAGGTGGAAACGGTGGAGGCCGACCAAGCTTCGGAGGTAACAGAGGTGGAGATAGAGGTCCTGTAACAATGCATAAAGCAGTTTGTGACGAATGTCACAATAGTTGTGAGGTTCCTTTCCGTCCATCAGGTGATAAACCAATATACTGTAATGATTGTTTTGGTAGTAAAAGAGGTAATGATGATCGTGGTCCAAGAAAAGACTTCGGAGGAGATCGTGCCCCAAGAAGAGATTTTGACAAACCAGCACAATCTTTCTCAAAGCCTACACCCGCACCAGTATCAGATGATACAAGAAAACAGCTAAGTGAAATGAATACTAAGCTTGACCGTTTGATAAATGCGATAGAAAAACTTTCTCCTTCTAAGGCGGAAGTAAAGCCTATTGTAAAAGCAGCGGTAGTTGCAGTTGTTGCTAAAAAAGTTGCCCCAGTTGTTAAAGCTGTTGCAAAAAAGGTAGTAGCAAAAGCTCCTGCCAAGAAAGTAGTAGCAAAGAAAAAGACTAAATAAGTGATTACACTTATCGTCCGAACTTTTGAATACAAAAGTTTTAGGAAGTAATTTAAATTCTTTAATAAATAAAGCCCCGCGGTAAACCGCGGGGCTTTATTGCTTTATATCTAATAATATATAAAATATATAGATGATTCTAACTTCGATCGGTATTATTATAATTATATTCTTATTGAATATTATTCCAGCCTTTATTCCACCTACGTGGATATTGCTTTCTTTTGTTGGGTTTAATTTTCATATGAGCAACTATGCTCTGGTTATTTTATCTGTCTTTGCTGCTATTGCTTCTACTTCTGGTAGGGTAGTCCTCGCCTCACTCTCAGACAGAATGATAAGAAATAAGATTTTAAGTGATACAGCCAAAAAGAATATAGATGTTTTAAAAACCCAAATACAGAAAAGAAAAGCTTTTACTTTTGGATTCTTTCTTTCCTATGCATTTTCTCCATTCCCATCAGGACAGCTATTTCTAGCTTACGGCCTCACTGATCTGAAGCTTAAAATAGCAGCGATACCTTTCTTTTTTGGAAGACTTGTAAGTTATACTTTCTGGGCTCTCACAGCATCTGAAGTTTCTAAGGCTATAGATATTACAAGCCTGAAATCTGGTGCTTTTTTTAGTTTATTTTTCATATTAGCTCAAGTTGCTGCCTTTTATTTGGTTTATTTGTTTATAAAAATAGACTGGAAAATTCTTTTTGAAGAACATAAGGTAAAATTTATAAAAAAAGTAATGTAATAATTCCCCTAGGCAAGGCCTAGGGGAATTATTTTTTCTTTCAATTTATCAAAAAATAAGGTAAAGTAAGACACTGTATGGCAAATGGAGAAGTAGTAATACGTTTTGAAAAAGTTTCTTTTGAATATGGGCACAATAAACCGATATTAGATGCGGTGGATTTTTCTATACGCCGAGGTATGAAGGTTACCATAATGGGTCAGAATGGGGCAGGTAAGAGTACTCTTTTCTCTTTAATTACGGGAGCGAATGAACCAGAAGACGGAAAAATAAACCTTGCTCAAAGAACTACTATAGCTCTTTCTCGCCAGGTTATACCACGCGACGACCTCGATCTAACGGTAAGAGAATTCTTTGAAAAATGCTTTACTCAGAAAGTTTATGATATAGATCCACGAATTGATAATGTACTTGAAATTGTAAATTTAAAAGGTCACGAGAAAGTTCACGAAAGAATCATATCTTCATTCTCCGGAGGCCAACAAGCAAGACTTCTTCTTGCGTCTGCTTTGATACAAGAGCCCGACATTCTGCTTCTTGATGAACCTACAAACAATCTAGACAAATCAGGAATAACTCATCTGACTGACTTCTTGGTGAAATATAAAAAGACGGTTATTGTTATTTCCCACGATGCAGCATTTTTAAATTCATTTACTGATGCAGTTCTTTATCTTGATGTTTATACTAGAAAGATCGAACAATACGTTGGTAACTATACAGACGTAAGAGATCAGATAACAGCAAGAATGGAAAGAGAAAATCGCAAAAATGCATTACTCGAGAAAGAAATTAAAGCTAAAAAAGAACAATCAAATGCTTTCGCTATGAAGGGTGGTAATTTGCGTGCAGTAGCCAAGAGGATGAGAGAGCTTGCTGAAGACTTAGAAGAAGAGAAGGTGGATGTAAGAAAAGAAGATAAAACTATAAGAAATTTTATTATACCAACGCAAGATGACTACGTGGGAGATATTGTTACTTTTTCATCAGTTCCAATTTATAAAAATCATAAAATAAAAAATATAAAAGCAAATATTAAACTTCGCAAGAATAAACATTTACTCCTAGCTGGGCCAAATGGTATTGGAAAAAGTACATTACTTGAAACAATAGTAAAAGGGAAGGTGGAGGGAATATTTATTTCTCCCGAAGTTCGTATTGGTTACTATCGGCAAGACTTTTCTACTCTTGATTTCAATCATACTGTCTATGAGTCACTCGCAGATACTTCAAGAAAGGTTATAGGAAAAGTGAATGAAGAAACTATACGTGCTACTGCCGCAAGTTTTCTTATTACAGGGGATATGGTACATACGCAAATAGGGAATCTTTCAGAAGGTCAGAAAGGTCTCGTAGCTTTTGCTACTCTTGTCCTTACTAAGCCAGGGCTCCTTATACTAGATGAGCCGACTAACCATATCAACTTTCGTCATTTACCAGTCATAGCTCGCGCACTTAGTGACTTTAAAGGCGCCATGATCCTCGTTTCCCACACTCCTGAGTTTGTGGAACAAATTCGCATTGATGAAATTCTTGATTTAGATAAATAATTAAATAAATTCTATAACATCATCGAAGTCTCTACGAACTTTTTTTCTGATCGTATCTTTTTCAGCATCACGATATCCTAATGAAAGCATTGTGACTGATTTTAAATTTTTCTTATTAAGCCCTAATATCTCATCAACTTTATCTGGCATAAATCCTTCCATAGAACAAGTATCTATATTTAGAAGTGCTGCAGTTTCCATCATTATACCAAGAGGTATATATGTTTGTGATTTTATCCAGCTTTCTAGACTCCCATTATTTTGTTTTTGAGCAATGGATCCATCTATCATACCTTTTAATCCATCTAGAACGCTCGGATCTACGTTTTGAATTTTTGTAGTTCTCTCAACTAATTCTTTTGATAAACTTTCTACTATATCTATGCGATAAGTAAGAACAACTAAGTGAGAAGAGTCTGTAATTTTTGGTTGGTCAAATCCTGCTTCGCGAAGTTTAATTCTTATATCTTTATTTTCAACAACAATAAACTTCCACATTTCTGAACCAAATGAACTAGGAGAAAGTCTAGCTGATTCTAATATTGTATGTAAGTCATCGTCTGATATTTTTTGGTTTGGATCAAATATTTTTGTAGCGTATCGCCAGTTTAAGGCTTCTATAATTGTGTTTTTCATTTTTTATTTAATAATTATTTATATAGATTAATTATACTTATATGTAAATAATTAAGCAAAATTGCGATAAATTCATGATATTTTGCGTATTAGTTGTATAATAACAAGTATAATGATAGATCATGGAAATTGTATCGAAAAGACAGACAACGAACTGGTTAAGTTATCTTTAGATAATCCTGACCACTTTTTGTGTTTGACTAGAAGATACGAAAGTAAGTTACTTCACTACATCATGCGAATTTCCAAATTTAGACGTGAGGATGCGGAGGATATACTACAAGATGTCTTTGTAAAGACTTACTACAATTTGAATGAATTTGATGAAGGTCTCAAATTTTCTTCTTGGATATATCGTATTGCTCATAATCAGACGGTGAGCGAGATAAGAAAGAAGTCTAGCAGACCATCGGTTCCTTTTGAGAAAGAAGATATAGATAGATTTGAAGATGCTTTTGATATTGTGAAAGAAATTGATGATTCATTTGATAGGGAGAAGATAAATGAAGTTCTCTCTAGGTTAGATGAAAAATATCGCGAAGTACTGATCCTTAGGTTTCTGGATGAAAAAGATTATGTAGAAATTGCAGATATTTTGAAAAAGCCAGTTAGTACGGTCGGGAATTTAATATTAAGAGGTAAGAAACTTTTTAAAGAAGAATATGGAAAATAAAACAATAAGCCAAATAGCATTAGAAAAAATAAAAGAAAGTGGTATAAAGCCAATTTCTAAAAACGTCTTTAGTATAAAGAGAGTTCTTTTCTGGTCTCTTGTTGGTTTTTCTATAATTATTGGAGCAATATCTTTCTCTGTAATATTATCTATCTTATTTAACAATGACTGGGATTTATATAATAAATTTGGTTTCAGTTTCATTTTTAAATCATTGCCATATTTTTGGTTTGTTTGTATTTTACTTTTAACTATTTTAGGAGAATCTTATTATCGTAAAACATCTCTAGGTTATCGTCATCGTACTGTTATGATTGTTTTTATATATGTGACTATAACTATAATTTTAGGATCAATACTTAATATTGTTGGTTTGGGTAATATCGTAGAAGAATCTATGTCTGAAAACATACCCGCTTATCATGGTATTATGTTTGATAAAAATGAATTTTGGTCTCACCCTGAAACTGGGCTTATCTCTGGAAAAATAATTTCAATTGATGGTAATAATCTGAGTATTGTTGATTTTAATAATAATATTTGGACTATTAATACTGAAAATGCTCTCATAGGGGGGCAAACCAAAATAAAGGAAGGGGAATTTATAAAGCTTATTGGTGATGTAGATGATAATAATATCTTTAACGCGGAGCAGATCCGTCCATGGGTGGGAAGTAAGTTAAACCAAGGTAAACAAAAAGGGAATCCAATGAGATAAAATTCATTCCCACTGCGTACTATAGGTGTAGATGATGACGATCGTTTACATTTATAAAAATTAAAATAGATTACTTTGTTATATGAAGAGTATTATAAAGTAGATAAAAAATATGAAAAAAAAGAAATTAATGATGAGTGGTTTGATGGCTTTAGTTTTAGGTTTAGGGATTTCAGGTAGTGCTTTAGCTTACCAAGGAGATTTCTCTAAGAAAGGACCTAACTATACTCCAGAATTTGAGGCTAAGATTACAGATGCGATGACTACTAAGAATTACCAAGAATGGAAAGATGCTATGGAAGAAAAAGTTGGTAACGGTAGAGTTACTGAAGTTATAAATGAAAGTAACTTCGCTAAATTCGCTGAAGCTTGGCAGTTAGCTCATGAGGGTAAAATCAAAGAAGCAAATGCAATAAGAAAAGAATTAAATTTGAGAACAAATGATGGAACCACAAGAGCAATAGGGAGAGGTAATGGAAACGGAGCAGGTAACGGAATGGGAATACACCGTACTAAATAAGTATTCAAGAAAACACCCTGATTTT
>JBGSQV010000010.1:0-5000 GCA_041737855.1 Minisyncoccia bacterium
TTAACTCTTTCTAGTGGTGGTATTGATATCACTTCAATAACTACGAATGCAATTTGTAATAATGATATATCAACATGGAATGGTTCAATTTGTGAAAGAAATGATGCCAAGATTCTTCTATTTGAAGCAAATCCAACTTCAATTTTTAAAGGAAAATCCTCGCTTCTTTCATGGAAGGCAGATACAAATTTAGTTTCAAGTTGTACTGGGACAGGAGGAATTGGTTTTAATGGGCCTCAGATTCTTGAGGGTAGTGCTTCCGTTTCTCCTACAGAAACAACAAAGTACACTCTTACTTGTAAGGGAATAAAAACTACTTCTCCTGATGCAATAGCAAATGCAACAACTAGAGTTGTAAACATAACTGTTAAAGAAAATTAAATCTATATAAAAATCCCCCATATGGGGGATTTTTATATTAGATAGTTGACTTTATTTTTATATTTGATAGTATGAGGGTCAATCGCATTTTTGCGTTATTTCGTTTATACGAAGTAAATTTATTAATAATTTATGTTGGTAGTTTGAATAAAGTAAGGTAACCTCGTATATTTTATTCTCTTTATCAACCAATAAAAATATATGGCAGTAGAAGAATTTAACAGAGACAAGCCTCACGTTAACGTAGGTACTATTGGTCACGTCGATCACGGGAAAACTACATTAACTGCGGCTATTTTGCAAGTATTAGCTCGTCAGGGTGGTGAATATGGTGCTAAAATTAAGGATGTAAGTCAGATCGACTCAGCTCCTGAAGAAAAAGCTCGTGGTATCACGATCGCTCTTTCTCACAATGAATATTGGACACCAACACGTCACTACGCACACATTGATGCTCCAGGACACGCCGACTATATTAAAAACATGATTACAGGTGCTGCCCAAATGGACGGTGCTATTATTGTTGTTGCTGCTACAGATGGAGTTATGCCACAAACACGTGAGCACATACTTCTTGCTAAACAAGTTAACGTTCCAAAAATAATCGTATTCTTAAACAAATGCGATATGGTAGATGATCCAGATATGCTTGATCTAGTTGAAGAAGAAGTTCGTGAACTTCTTACAAAACAAGGTTTTGATGGCGTAAATGCTCCAGTAGTTCGTGGATCAGCTTTGAAAGCTCTTGAATCAGCAGATAATACAAATGAATGGGCAGTTAAAATCATGGAGCTTGTAAATGCTCTTGATACTTATATTCCAGTTCCAGAACGTGATATTACAAAACCATTCCTAATGCCTATTGAGGATATATTCTCAATTGAAGGACGTGGAACAGTTGTTACAGGTAAAATCGAACGTGGAGTTATCAATGTTGGTGAAGATGTTGAAATTGTTGGTATTAAAGATACAGCAAAAACAACAGTTACTGGTATTGAAATGTTCAATAAAAATTTGAAACAAGGTATGGCAGGAGATAACGCAGGTATTCTTATCCGCGGTATCAAAAAAGAAGATGTTACTCGTGGACAGGTTCTTGTTAAACCAGGAACAGTTACTCCTCACTCAGAATTTGAATGTGAAGTTTACATTTTGAAGAAAGAAGAAGGAGGACGTCACACACCATTCTTTACTGGTTACAAACCTCAGTTCTACATCCGTACTACAGACGTTACAGGTGAGGCAACATTGCCAGCAGGAGTAGAAATGGTTATGCCTGGAGATACAGTTAAACTAGTAGTTAAACTTGTAACACCAGTTGCACTTGAAGATACAATGCATTTTGCTATCCGTGAAGGAGGTAAGACTGTCGGTGCAGGAGTCGTAACAAAGATCATCAAATAATTAGTTGTTAGTATCTAGTGATTAGGTTCTAGTATCAAAAATATTAGAACCTACAACCTAGAACCTAGAACCTAACCATTATGACAACAAAGAAAGTTCTAAAACCAAAGAAAGGAAAGGAGGATGTAGTTGTCCAGCTTCGTATTCGCGTAAGAGCTTACGAGAATAAAATTCTTGACACTTCAGTCAAGCAGATTATTGATACTGCTCTTCGTTATGATGCGAAAATAGTTGGTCCTATTCCACTTCCTACAGAGATCAAAAAGTATACAGTAAACAGAGCATCTTTTGTATTCAAAAATGCTCGTGAACAGTTCGAAATAAGAATCCATAAGCGTGTCATCGATATTCTCAATCCTAATCCGAAGACTATTGAGGCACTCACAAATTTATCATTACCATCTGGTGTTGATATTGATGTGAAAATGATGTAATTATATGAAATTTATCCTTGGAAAAAAACAGCATATGATGCAGTGCTTTCTAGAAGATGGCACCGCAGTTCCCGCAACAGTTATATCTGCTGGTCCTCTTGTCGTTACTCAAGTAAAGAGTCCTGATGTAGATGGATACACAGCTGTACAAGTTGCTTATGATGAACAGAAAGAAAGTCGTGCTACAAAAGCGCACCTCGGTCATGTTCTAGCATCTAAAAAAGAAAAAGAAGAAGGTTCACCTGCATCAGCAGGAGCCTACAAGCATCTTAGAGAATTTCGCGATATTGAAGATATAAAAGAAGGAGACACTATAACAGTTAGTTCTTTTGCAAAAGGGGACATCGTTATTGTTTCCGGAGTTTCAAAGAGTAAAGGTTTTCAGGGTGTTGTTAAACGCCATGGTTTCCACGGAGGACCACGTTCACACGGACAGAAACACTCAGAACGTGAAGCAGGTTCTACTGGAGCTACTGGTCCACAGAAAGTACTTAAGGGTACACGCATGCCAGGTCGTATGGGAGGAGATCGTATCACAATAAAGAATCTAGAAATTATTGGAGTTGATACAGAAAACAACCAATTACTTATTAAGGGTGCGATTCCAGGACGCCGCGGAACGCTCGTAGAAATTATTGGCTAATTTTATGATAAAAGAAACTAAAAAAACAAATAAAACTACAGCGGAGAAAAAAGTTCCTGCATCTGTTGCTAAACCAGTAAAAGAAGTTTCAGTTAATGTTGAAACAGAAGTTTACAATCAAAAAGGAAAGTCCGTTGGAAAGCTTAGTCTTCCAGAAACAATCTTTGGATTGGCTTGGAATGCTGACCTTGTTCACCAAGTTGTAACTGCTATGCAAGCCAATGCTCGTACTCCAGTTGCTCACACTAAAGACCGCTCAGATGTTCGCGGTGGTGGTAGAAAGCCTTGGAAACAAAAGGGTACAGGACGTGCACGTCATGGTTCTTCTCGCTCTCCAATCTGGAAAGGTGGTGGAGTTACTCATGGACCTCGCAACGATAAAAGTTACGAACAGAAGATAAACAAAAAGATGAGAGTCAAAGCACTCTTTACTGTTCTTTCTGAAAAGTTCAGAAAAGGTCAAATTCTTTTTGTTGAAGAACTTTCTCTTAAAAATATAAAAACAAAAGATGCTGTTTCAATCGTAAAAGATTTAAGTGGTGTTTCTGGTTTTGAAAGAATTACAGGAGGAAAGAAAGCAAATCTATACATTACAGTTCCAGCAAAAAGTGATGCTCTAAAGAAAAGTTTTGCAAATATCAAAACAGTAGAGATTGATGAAATCAAAAACATCAACCCTGTTGATTTGCTTACATTCCGATATATTATTATCGCACAGCCAAAAGAAAGTATTGCTTTTTTGGGTGGTAAAATAGAAAAGAAATAATATGGCTACTACAAAAACAAAAAAGAATACAGAAGTTGTAGATAGTACAAAGAAAGTAAAAACACATCCACTCCTAAAGAGTCCTCGTGTGACTGAAAAGTCTGCGATCAATGCTGAGCGTGGAGTATATACTTTCAATGTTGCTACAGTTGCAAATAAAAATGAAATCAAGAAAGCTATTAAGCTTGTCTACGGAGTAACACCAGTTAAAGTTGCAATTACACAAATCGCAGACAAAACTGTTGTTCGTCGTGGAATCGAAAGTGTAAAGCATGGAGGAAAGAAAGCGGTCGTACATTTGAAGAAAGGAGATAAGATAACATTCGCATAATTTTATGAAAACTTACAAACCTACAAGTCCATCAAGACGTAATCAGACTACAGTAACTTACCGTGGTGTGTTGACCAAGAGTACTCCAGAGAAATCTCTAACTCATGGTTTCAAGCGTTCTGTTGGAAGAAATAATGCAGGCCGTATCACTGTTCGTCATAAAGGTGGTGGACATAAGCGTCTATATCGAGAAATCGACTTCATGTACAACAAGCACGATATTCCTGCAAAGATAACATCTATAGAGTATGATCCAAACCGTAATGCATTCATAAGTTTGATTTGTTACGCTGACGGAGAAAAGAGATACGTTGTTGTTCCTAAATCAGTTAAAGTTGGAGATAGTTTTATCGTTTCAGAAAAAGCTCCACTTAAAGTTGGAAACAGACTTCCTCTTAAAACTATCCCAGTTGGTACCTTTGTATACAACGTAGAGATTAAACCTGGTAACGGGGCAAAACTCGCACGTTCAGCAGGGGTCTTCGGACAAGTTGTCGCTAACGACTTAGGTTATACAAATATTAAAATGCCTTCTAGTGAAGTTCGTAAAATTCAAGAGAATGCATGGGCAAGTATTGGTGAAGTTTCAAATTCTGAATATCATTTACAAAACAGAGGAAAAGCAGGCCGTTCTCGTTGGCTTGGAATCCGTCCTACAGTTCGTGGTACAGCCATGAACCCAGTAGACCATCCACATGGTGGAGGTGAAGGACGCCAGGGAAGAGGATTACGTCGTGCAAAGACTATGTGGGGTAAACCATCAGGAAAAGGCCAGAAGACACGTACACCAAAGAAATACTCAAACATGTGGATTGTCTCAAGAAGAAAAGTTGGAAAGGCAAAGAAAGGAAAATAAGGATGATTACATCCTTGTCCCATCATCACTCGGACATTATGAATATGATTACATATTTACATGCTCCTCGCTTGATGTGAAAATCTTAAATGTAAAATTTTTAAAAAACAAAAATCTCTATCACAAAAAATACCCCTCGGGGTATTTTTTGGTTTTAAAATACTGGTACAAACTCTGCCATGGCA